>QMQC01000213.1 GCA_003648875.1 Actinomycetota bacterium | reverse complement strand
CTGACAGAATCCCCTTGTGGGGCCGACCACTGATCTATGGCTTTTCCGTAGCGCTGTTGGGTGTGATCTGGCCCGATTCTCTCGGTACGGGACTCGGATTCCTCAACGGTTTGCTCGAGCTCCACGATGCGGGTACCTATGTGTGGTGGTCTCTCGGGCTCGTCGCCCTCGCCAAGATCCTGACATCGGTCCTGACCCGCGAAGGTGGTGGATCTGCGGGTGAATTCATGGCCAGCCTCGTGGTCGGTGGCTCGCTCGGCGCCGCTTTTGCCATCGTCGTCGAGACGTATGGTGGCCTCGATTCGGTCGACATCGGGGCCTTCACGGTCGTAGGGATGGCTGCAGTACTTGCCACGACCGCAAGAGCACCGCTGACATCCGTGATCCTCGTCTTCGAGTTGACGGGCAACTATGGGTTGGTGCTTCCCCTGATGCTGGTGGCCGGCCTTGCCACCTTCCTCAGTGATCGTCTGCACCCGGAGTCTGCGTACTCGGCGAAATTGCTGCGTGAAGGTATACGGCTCCCGACCTCTGAAGACATCGATCTCCTCGATACCGTGCGGGTTGAAACAGTCATGCAGCCGCATGGTGGCGGGCTCCGGCCCTGGAACACGCTCGCCGAGGCCGCCGAGTACTTCGACGTCACGACTCACCACGGCGCACCGGTCTTCGACGACCAGGACCGGCTCATCGGCATACTCACGCTGTCTGACGTCTCGGATTCAGGCGGACCGTCGATGTCGGCCACCGTCGCGGACGCCATGACAAGGGACGTGATAACGATCACCTCTGACGCCCCGGTCGCCAGTGCGCTCGCACGCATGGCATCTCTAGGTGTGGGTAGATTGCCCGTCGTCGCAACCGAAGACTCACGTCGAGTCGTTGGCATGTTCAGGCGTGTCTCTGTCGTGCGCGCCTACGAGGAAGCTCTCTCCATGTCGAAAGGGAAGGAGCTGTATCGCGAGCGAACACGGATCCGGTCCCAACCGGGTGCTGACTTCTTCGATATGTCGATCGTCGAGGGATCGCCACTCGCAAATCAGGATGTCGCTCACATCCAGTGGCCTGAGGACCTGGTCCTCGTCTCGGTACAGAGAGGAACAGCTGTCCTGGTTCCGCACGGGGACACGATGATCAGGATCGGTGATCGCCTCACGGTCTTCGGCACTCCAGAGGCGCGCGACGAGATCCTGCACACCCCACAAGTCAGGGAGTAGGAACGGTGCTTTACCTCCGCACGACGATTCGATACATTTCGGAACCGTGACAGCAGCGAACCCCACCATCGTTCCGGTAGTGCTCTCAGGCGGAAGCGGATCCAGGCTCTGGCCGGCATCGCGCCTGGCGCAACCAAAGCAGCTTCTCCCGCTTGTCGATGAGCGCTCCATGATGCTCGCGACGCTCGACAGGACGGCCGCCCTCGACACAGCCGCATCTCCGATCATCGTCACGAACGAGGACCACGCTGATGCGATCATCCGTGAGATGGTCGCCTCGGGACATTCCGATGCACTCCTGATCCTCGAGCCTGTGGGGCGGAACACCGCGCCCGCCGTGGCTGTGGCGGCTCATGAGGCGATGGCTCAAGACGATCCACTCCTGCTCATCCTTCCGGCAGATCACACGATCACTGATGAGTCCACCTTTCGCGATGCCGTCGGATTCGCAGCGGATGCGGCCACAGCCGGATATCTCGTTACATTCGGGATAACACCATCGAGCCCCGAGACGGGCTACGGCTACATCAGGATCGGCTCAGAGATCACATCCGCTGTGAACCGCGTCACAGAATTCAGGGAGAAGCCTGACCTGGAGACCGCTACGCGATACCTGGAGTCAGGTGGGTACCTGTGGAACTCAGGGATGTTCCTCATCAGGGCGTCCACCTACATAGAGGAGCTCGAGGCCCACGCTCCAGACATTGCCGCATGCAGTGCTGCCGCGCACGCAGGGGCCACGATGGAAGGGAACAAGCTCCACCTGCACACCGAATCGTTCACCAAATGCCGATCGGACTCGATCGACTATGCAGTGATGGAACAAACGTCGATGGCTGCCGTCGTGCCCACGGATCCCGGGTGGAGTGACATCGGATCATGGGCGTCTCTTTGGGACATCGCTGACAAGGATGCCAAAGGAAACGTCCTCCTTGGGGACGTCATTTCCGTCGGCACGTCGAACAGCTATGTGCGGGCGTCGGATCGCCTCGTCGCGACGGTCGGTGTCGAGGACATGATCGTCGTTGATACATCCGACGCTGTCCTGATCGCACACAGGGAGGGAGCCCAGAACGTAAAGATCATCGTCGACAGGCTCAAGAAGGAGAACAGGCCAGAGGTCGTGTCGGACGGATCCGAGCGCCGTCCATGGGGACGCTTCACGACCATCGATTCCGGGCAGGGATATCGAGTGCTGCACCTGTGGCTCGACCCTGGCACAAGGACATCGACCCGGCAACACCAACACAGATCGCAGAACTACCTTGTGGTGGATGGTGTCGCGCACATCACGACGGGTGGGACGAGAAGGCTCCTGCAACCGAGAGAGTCCGTGTACATTCCACCAGGGGAGATCCATCGCCTCGAAAACCCGGGCGATGACATCCTCGAAGTGATCGAGGTCGATGTCGGTTCCGACGTGGGAGAGGATGACATCAGACGATTCATGGATGCCAACGGACGAACGGAGGGAAGAGGATGATCATAGCAATTGTGCTCGGGGTCGTTGCGTTCCTGATCGTCGCTGCAATGCTGTCGCGCCAGTCGACGAAGAACAAGAAGCGGGCGGTCGAAGACCTGGAGAAGGAGATGGAGAGCGTCGGTACCTTCGACATCTTCGAACTCGTCGAGTCTGAGGTACGTGCCCTCGGTCTCACCGACATCGAAGGTGCCCCAGGTATCCCACACGCTGTGCTGCTCAAGACCTGGAGCGACAATCAGAAGGTCGCGGAATCGTGCCACGACCGAGCGCACCTGCGGTATGTCGTTGCAGCCGGGATCGATCCCAGCGACGCAACCGATGACGACGTCACACTGGAGTGCACGAAGCCGAAGATGGAGGACAATTAGCGGCACCCAATCGAGTGAGAACGAACGCAAGAACCATCGCCTCGTCGCGCCACAGGTCATATCGACCCGACCGCGCAAAGTGACCTGCGGTCATCTCAGTCTTGAGCAAGACCTCGGCGTCCGAAGTGGACCGCTCACGAAGGAGCTGCACCCACTTGGCTGGCTCCCAATACGAAACCCTCGGATCGTTGAGGCCAGCCGTCACGAGGATCGGTGGACGTCCGACACGCTCAACGTTCTCATAGGGCGCATAGCCGTTGATCCACCTGTACTCCTCGGCAACCTGTGGGTTCCCCCACTCCTCCCATTCGACAACCGTGAGCGGCAGATCAGGATCGAGCATGGTGTTCACGACATCTACAAAGGGAACCTCGGCGACCATAGCTGCGAAAGCCGACGGTGCAAGGTTCAACGCAGCCCCCATGGTGAGACCACCAGCCGAAGCTCCGCGCGCCGCGATTCGGTCCTCGGAACACAGGCCAACGGTCGAGAGATGATCTGCAACATCGACAAAGTCAGAGAAGGTGTTGGCCTTGTTCGCCAGCTTTCCGTTCTCGTACCAGGCCTTGCCCATCTCTCCGCCACCGCGAACATGCGCTATTGCAAACCCCACGCCTCGGTCGAGCAAGCTGAGACGCGCGATTGAGAATCGGACGGGCATGGAGATCTCGTACGCGCCATAGGCGTACAACAGCAGCGCCGCAGACCCATCAGAGGGTGTGTCGACGTGGCGAACGAAGCTGACAGGAATCATCACGCCGTCACGAGCCGGTGCCCAGAGGCGTTTCTGGACGTACTCGCCCGAATCGAAACCCCCGAGCACCGGTGTCTGCTTGAGCAGCGTACGTTCTCCTGAATCGAGATCGTGGTCGTAGACGCTACGCGGCGTCACGAGGGACTCGTAGCCATATCGGACCTTTGACACGTTGAATTCGTTGTTGGCGTCGGGTGCAACCTCGTACGCCGGTTCATCGAATTCGATCGGAGTCAGTCCTTCGGTGCCGTGGGTGAAGACGGCTGGGAGGCCATTGGCTCTCCCCCAGACGAGCACATG
>QMQC01000212.1 GCA_003648875.1 Actinomycetota bacterium | reverse complement strand
GAGATCCGTAGGATGTTCGCCGAAATGGACATCGAGATCGAGCGACTCGTTCGTACCGCGATCGCCGGAATCGCTGACAGGTCCCTCAAACCGGGCGACTACAGGGCTGCTACTTTCGACGAGATCCGCAACATCTATGCACTCTCAGAGTCGGCTGGCGCAAATGGCTGAACGTATTATCACAAACCCGGGTACCCGACTACGTGCGTCGGTCCAGGTTCCCGGGGACAAATCACTCTCGCACAGGGCCCTCCTGTTCGCTGCGATCGCCGAGGGAGACAGCTACATCAGTGGGCTCGGCCCCGGCGACGACGTCCACTCCACCATCGAGGCGTTGGACCAGTTCGGTGTCATCGTTGACGGCGAGAAGATCCGATCGCCGGGGATTGCACACTGGAGAGTGCCGACGGAACCAATTGACTGTGGCAACTCAGCAACGGCGATGAGGCTTCTGGCCGGAGTGTTGTCGACCTCCCCCGTAAAGGCAACACTCGTTGGTGATTCGTCCCTGTCCGCGCGGCCGATGCACCGGCTGGTCGAGCCACTGACCGAACTCGGGGGAAATATCGACACATCGCCCGAAGGCACGCCACCGCTGAAGGTCGGCGGTGCCACCGGCGCCCAAGGCAACTCCGTGACGATCGATGTTGCGTCGGCGCAGGTACGGTCGGCCTTTGAGCTTGCGGCGTTGAACGCATCCGGCCCTTCGATGATCGACTCTCCACCTGGCTTCAGGGATCACACGGAGCGGTGGCTCATTGCAGCAGGCAGAGGGGAGTGGGCATCTGCCACTGCTTTCACCGTGCTCCCGGGGAAGATCGTTCCTGCTCGGTACGAAGTTCCGGGCGATCCGTCCTCTGCAGCATATCTTTGGGCGCTGGCCGCGATCCAACCCGGTGGGGAGGTGCTGACGCCGACGGTTTCGCTCAACGCAGGACGCCTCGGGTTCCTCCAGATCCTTGAGGAGATGGGTGCCGAAGTCGAAGCTCTCGTCACTGGAGAAGTAGGCGGTGATCCCGTCGGCGATGTCAAGGTCACAGGACGAACGCTCAGCGCAGTGGACGTCGCTGGTGACCTTGTGGCATCAGCCTTGGATGAGATCCCACTCGTGGCTGTGGTTGGAGCATATGCACAAGGGATCACGCGGGTTTCAGATGCAGCAGAGCTACGTGTGAAGGAGTCTGATCGCATTGCTTCGACAGCAGCGATGATCCGAGCCCTTGGCGGTGGTATCGACCTGAGGCGTGATGGTTTCGAAGTTGTTGGAACGGGGTTTCTGGAGGGAGGTGTGGTGGAGACCGCACACGATCACCGTATTGCGATGTCCGCTGCGATCGCCGCAATGCGCGCCGACGGCCCCGTCACGATTCGAGATGCAGAGATCGCGTCGGTTTCCTGGCCCGGGTTCTACGAAACTTTGGAGGCGATGTGGTAATCGCAATCGACGGACCAAGCGGCGTCGGAAAGAGCACGGTTTCACGTGCCGTAGCAGCGAGGCTTGGTCTGAGTTATCTCGACACGGGAGCCACCTATCGTGCAGCGACGCTCGCCATCGTGAGGGCTGGAGTCGACCCAAGCTCTGAAGACGCCATACTTTCAGAACTCACCGGTCACAGCATCGACTACTCGGAGATCGGGGTTCTGCTCGACGGAGAATCCGTGGCCTTCGACGTTCGTTCGGATGAGGTGACCAGGAACGTCAGCGCGGTCTCTGCGCATCCGAGGGTGCGGTCGGAAATCGTCGCGATGCAGCGCCGGTGGGTCGATGAGAAGGATGGCGACGCTGTTGTCGAAGGCCGCGACATCGGTACGGTCGTCTTCCCTGACTCCGCTGTCAAGGTGTACCTGACAGCGAGTCCGCAGGTGAGGGCAACCCGCCGTTCACGAGATGCCGAGGCATCGGGGAAGTCCCTCGAGGAGATCGCCGGCGAGATCGGAGCCCGTGACCACGCAGACTCGACCCGTAGGGCCTCGCCCCTCCGCCCCGCGAAGGATGCCACGGTGATCGACACCTCAGAATTGGGTATCGCTACGGTCGTCGAGAGGATCATGGCACTTGCAATGGGGACAGGGCACTAGGTGTACTAGGCGCCGCTAGATCTCCCGAAGCGCCTGATCGAGTGTGTCGGTGAGCTGCTGGGCGTGGTTCTCATCGAATACCAAGGGTGGGCGAATCTTCAGCACGTTTGCGTTGGGGCCCTCAACCCCTACGAGCACCCCTAGCTCGCGCATTCGGTTGACGATGGCGGCAGCCTCTTCTGTGGCTGGATCGAGGTTCGACCGACTACGCACCAATTCCACGCCGATAAAGAGTCCTGCCCCACGCACATCCCCAATCAGGCGGTGTCGCTCCGCGAGTTCTTCGATTTGGGATCGTAGCCTGACGCCGACGCGTGCGGCCCGCTCTTGCAGTCCCTCTTGCTCCAACACATCGAGTACCGCAAGCCCCACCGCACATGCCACGGGGTTACCACCCGTTGTGCTGAAGAATTCACTCTCCTTCATGAGCGACGCCATGATTGCCGGAGTCGTCACCACCGCCGCCATCGAATACCCGTTCCCAATGGGCTTTCCGAGCGTGACGATGTCCGGTACGACGTCATGGGCGGAGAAGCCCCAGAAGTGATCGCCTGTTCGCCCGAAGCCAGACTGAACCTCGTCGGCCACGCACAGCCCACCGGCTCCACGGACCTTCTCGAATGCCGCCGAGAGGTACCCCGGCGGCGGAACCAGGATGCCACTGCTGGCGAGGATCAGGTCAAGATAGAAGGCGGCAGGCGCAAAGCCCCTGGCCTCGAGGGACGCGATGGCGTCGTCCATGCACGCAGCGTACCGGTGGGCGTACTGGGAATCGTCCCTACGGAATCTCCCTCGGTAGCCATCCGGTGCTGGGGTCGTGGCGACATGTTCGGCAAGTGGTCTTCCTTCGCCGTGTTCGGCCGGAGAGAGTTCGAAAACAGCGTCGGTGGTTCCGTGATATGCGTGCTCGATCACGATGGCACCGGTGTTCCCCGTATGCGCCTTGGCGAGACGCCAGGCGAGATCGTTGGCTTCGCTCCCCGAGCATACGAACATGCAAACTGAGAGATCACCAGGCATGGTTGCGGTGAGGCGATCCGCGTATTCAAGAACGGATTGATGGAGATAACGCGTGTTGGTGTTCAGTGTCGCAGCTTGCCTTGCGAGCGCCTGAACGACGGTGGGATGGCAGTGACCGACTTGAGGAACGTTGTTGTACGCGTCGAGAAACGAACGGCCCGCGTCATCGACGAGCCATACGCCCTCGCCACGCATGATGTGAAGAGCGTCGTCATAGGAGAGTTCCAGGTCCGGCCCGAGAAGCTGGCGGCGTCGCTCGAGGACCGACTGCAGATCCTCTTCGTTTGATGTGGTGCCGGAGAGATCCGGAACTGCGACGGAGATCGGCGTCGCACAAGCTCGACGAAGCGCTGCATACATGCGCTCCGGCCCGGACTCGAGCATCCGGTCGAGTTGGGTCCCGATTGCGGGAACGCCATCCATGATGTATGTGGTGTTCTCCGGGTGAGCGCGAACCCGCCAACTTGCAATTGCGATCGCCATCGCACATCGGGTGGCCACGAGATCGAAGATCAGGTGGAGTTCGTCGTCCTCCAACGCGGTCACGGCGTGATAGCCAGCCGTGATCTCCGCCGCTACAGCGACGGGGTCGGGGTGTTCACAGGCCAATTCAGAGATCGGTACCGCGAGATCACAGACCAGCGGCGCGTGAATGAGATCACCGAAGTCGATGACGCCTGTCACACGGTGGCCGTCCACGAGGATGTTCAAACCATTGACGTCGTTGTGGATGACCTGCGCGCGTTGCATCTTCAGTTTTGGAAGCACCTCTGCTGCGAAGTGATCGAGAACGGCCTCGACGACTCGGCGGCGTTCAGGTTCTTCTATGTGGTGTGTACGCACACGCAGCCCTGACGCCTGGGTGAGATCCCAGAGAAGCTCGTGCCGCGCCGCAGGATGGAAGAAGCTGCGCAGGGCACGCGCCAATCGCGCCGTCATGGCGCCGACATCGTGCCCGAGCCCCGGCTGAACCACGGCATCATCGAGTAGTCGACCAGGGAGGAAGCTGAGCACTCTGGCGATGTATTGCCGCT
>QMQC01000211.1 GCA_003648875.1 Actinomycetota bacterium | reverse complement strand
CTTGTTGGATGAACCGTGGGTCAAGTCTGTCGGCGTTGGACCGGGTGAGGTGATCGCCATCGATGTATCAGATGTTGATGAGGCGGAGCGTCGGCTCGTTCACGTATTGGCTGGCAGTGGTCATCCTGTCGTGTCCGTGACCAAGGACTCGACAACGCTCGAAGAGGTATTCCTCGAGGTGACGCGATGACCTTATGGAGACTCGAACTCCTTCGCCTCTGGCGAACTCAGCGGTGGCTCATTCTGCTTGCCGTATTTGCGTCTTTCGGCATTCTCGGACCGCTCACAGCGCGCTACCTCCCCGGCCTGATGGAATCCTTCGGTGAAGATGCAGTCGGAGCCCTACCGCCCATGACTGCTGTGGACGGGATCACGCAGTACATGGGAAACGCGGCACAGATCGGAATGCTTGCAGTAGCGTTCGTCGGCGCCGCAGCGCTGGCCTTCGACTCGAAGGCCGAGATGGCTGTGTTCCTGCGCACTCGCGCCTCGGTACGGGACATTCTCGTTCCGCGGTATGTGGTATCCACCCTGGCTTCGATCGCAGCATTCGTGGTCGGAATGGTCATCGCCTACGTCGGCACCGGGGTTCTCCTTGAGTGGCTCGATGTGGGATCTGTGCTGGTTGGGACTGCGTTGTTCGGGTTGTATCTAGCGTTCGCAGTTGCCTTGGTTTCTCTGACCGCCTCGTTTCTTCGCCGAGTTCCAGCCGTTGCGATGCTCTCGGTCGGAGCGCTCATCGTGTTGGCTCTTCTCGGTCTGGTGCCGAACGTCGCGAGGTGGTTGCCGAGTGAGCTCGTTGGCGCCATCGACGTTCTGATCCGAGGTGGTGAGTTCGAGTTCTGGCGCTCGATCCTCACGACGGCGGTGTTGACGGTTGTGATGCTCGTCGTTTCGATCAGACGTCTCAAGGTGCGAGAGGTATGAGTGTGCTGGTGTCAGACCCGGATCAGTAGTTCTCGGGTACGAAGGTCTGTTCTGAGATCGGCGGCCTGATGTAGCCGCTGTCATCCTGGCGAGGGGGAAGCTCAATCGTTCCGAGCGTGCGGTCCTCATACGGGATCATCGTCAGGAGATGGCTGATGCAGTTGAGTCTTGCCCTCTTCTTGTCCTCTGCGTCTACGACATACCAGGGGGCCTGTTTGATGTCCGTGTGATCGAACATGACGTCCTTCGCTTTCGAGAACTCGACCCAGCGTGCACGGGATTCGAGATCCATGGGACTCAACTTCCAGCGCTTGACCGTGTCGTCGATGCGAGCCAGGAATCGGCGCTCCTGTTCTTCGTCGCTCACGGAGAACCAGTACTTGATCAGGATGGTCCCGCTGCGCACGATCATGCGTTCGAACTCCGGACAGGTGCGCAGAAACTCCTTGTACTCATCTTCGGTACAGAAGCCCATGACCGGTTCGACGAGTGCCCGGTTGTACCAGGAACGATCGAAGAGCACGATCTCGCCCGCTGCCGGGAGTCGACTGACGTATCGCTGGAACCACCACTGGGTCTTCTCACGCTCGGTTGCGGTGCCGAGAGCCTCGACACGACAGATCCTCGGATTCAGGCGCTCGGTGATTCGCTTGATGACCCCGCCCTTGCCTGCGGCGTCGCGCCCCTCGAAGATCACGACGACTTTGAGCCCCTCCTCCTTGATGTAACTTTGGAGCTTCACCAGTTCCGCTTGGAGCCTGTCGAGTTCCTTCTCGTAGAACTTGTTCTTCAGCTTCGGCCTCTTGACGCTCTTCTGCGGTTCGATCGTTTCGAAGACGGAGGGAAGTGGTGCTGTGTCGGACATGGGCATACCGTAGACGCTTGCCGGTCGACAGTCGACTGCCAGGAACCGGGAACCGGGAACCGGGAGCTATTCTCTCCGTTGATGAACGCTGCCATCTCCTTCTTGAGTGACTTCGGGCATGCCGATGAGTTCGTCGGCGTCGTCCATGGGGTCATCGCGCGGATTGCGCCCTCGGTACGCGTTCTCGACATCACCCATGGGATCGGCCGGGGAGATATCCACGGCGGGGCGATGGCCCTCACGAGGGCTGTTCAATACATGCCAGACGGCGTATTCCTTGCCATTGTTGATCCCGGTGTCGGTACCGATCGCAATGCGATCGCTGCACGCACACCCGTCGGCTACTTCGTTGGCCCGGACAACGGGGTGCTTGCCCCTGCGGTTGCCATGGTTGGCGGTGCAGATCTCATCGTGTCGCTCGAAGAGTCACAGTTCCAACTTCCGGCCAAGGGAGGGACGTTTGCCGGAAGGGACATCTTCGGTCCTGCTGCCGCGGTGCTCGCGTCCGATCAGGCTGAGATCCAAGACCTCGGCCCGTCGCTCGATCCCGGATCGATCAGTCCGCTTCTCATACCTCTTGCGGAGCCAGCGGGAAACGGTGCAATTCGCGGTAGCGTGCTGTGGGTCGACACGTTCGGGAACATACAGTTCAACGTTTCACCTGAGGACCTCGACGCCCTCGAGATCAAGGAGGGTGATGACGTGCTCGTGTCCTTCAACATGGAGGAGTTCAGGGTGGCTTGGGGCGCGACCTACGGAGATGTCGAGGAGGGCGAGGCGATAATCCATGTCGACTCATATGGTCAGATCGCGCTCGCAGTGCGAGGCGGAAGCGCCGATGAGGACTTCTCTTTCGGTGTGGGCGACACGGTCCTGCTGGGTCGCCCGGACGGCGGGAACCGAATCCCCCTCCAAGTCGCGGAGTGAGAAGGCGTGCGCCCCGTCACCTCAATCGCCGTTGCCGTTCTGCTTGGAGTCATCCTGATCGCCTTCGTGTTCAAGATCGCCACCGGCGGCCTGACTCCGTGAGGGTCATCATCTACACGAGGCAGGCATGCCCACTCTGTGAGAAGGGAATCGCCGCGGCGCGATCCGTATTCGGTGGGAACCAGATCACGCTCGTTGATGTGGATCTGGATATTGGGCTCATGGAGAGGTACACGGATCGCGTGCCGGTGATCGAGACCGAGGATGGAGAGATCATCGATGAGGGGATCATTTCAGAATCGATGCTGCGCGCATTCGCCAGCTGACGGCTACTACTTCCCAACGTTGACGACGCGCTCGATCGCCTTGTAGACGTGCTCGGTCATCTTTGCCTCGTCGGGGTCGAGGAGGTTCGCCATCACCTTGAGCGTCCACTCCATGAGTGGTCTCGAGCGCAGACCGACTGTTGTGAGCGAGCGCATGATCACAGGGTTGCCTATCGCCTTGACGAACACTCTCGCAACACGGTGATAGTCGCCGTATGTCTCTTCGAGGTCCTGGGCATAGCCCGCAAGTGCAGAGTCGGCTCCAGAGGCCGCCTCTGTCACATGTCGGGCGGCCATGCGTGCTGTTTCGTAGGCGTAATCTATGCCTTCGCCGTTGAACGGGTTCACCGCCCCCGAAGCGTCTCCTATGAGAACCCAGTTGCGCCCAACCTTGGGTCCCACGGAGAGTGACATGGGAAGCTTGCCACCGATCGGCTTCGTGTGAACGGTGACTTCGTCCACCTTCCAATGTTCGGGAAGAGAGGCAACATAGGCGTCGAGGATCTTGCTCGTATTGACGTCCTTCCACCCCTTGAACGTGGATACGAGGCCCGCTCCAACGTTGATTTCTCCATCGCCGAGCGGAAACACCCAGCCGTAGCCAGGCATGGATCTGCCCTGTTTGTCCCTGATGTCGAGCTGGCTCTCGATGAAGCCATCCTCGGAGTTCGGGCTCTCGTAGTATGCGCGCACAGCAAGGCCGAAGGGGAAGTCCTTCCGTCTGAAAGCTCCAACCCCTCTGCCAAAGCGAGAGTTGGAGCCATCTGCGATGATCACAAGGTCGGGATGAACCGTTCGCTCACCGTCATCGCCTTTCAGGTGAACGCCGACGATCGTGTCGTTCTCAACGATCGGACTTGCTGCGGTTCCCTGTTCGACAACGGCACCTTGCTTCTCGGCCATGCCGGCAACGATGCCGTCGAGGTCTGACCTGCGCATCGTTGCACCCCAGCTCGGGAACACGGAGTGATCCGGCCACGGCATCTCGATCTTGAGATCGCCCGCATATGCCCTGAGTCCATCAACACGGTGGAGATCAAGACCGTCGAAGTCGAATCCCATATCGAGCAGTTGCTTGATGGCTCTTGGTG
>QMQC01000210.1 GCA_003648875.1 Actinomycetota bacterium | reverse complement strand
TCTTCCGCGGGGCATGTCGAGGCCCTCCTCGTAGATCTGTCCGAAGAGCTCGGGATCGCTCGCCACAGCTTCGTCTGACGTCATGTTCTCCCAATCACCGAAGGACATCTCCATCAGGCCTTCGGCATCGACAGGCGACACGCCCAGCACACCTCCGATGATCGAGGCCGTCTCGACGGTTCTCCCCAGCGGTGATGTGAACAGCGATTGCATCGGCGGCGCAACACCTGAAGCTGCTTTGACCTGCTCCCTGCCGAGGGCGGTCAACGGGCTGTCCGTTCTTCCCTGCCATCTGCCCTCTGCATTAGCCTCGCTCTGTCCGTGGCGGTAGAGCGAAATGACCGTGCCCTCCGGTCCGAATTGCGTTGGGAGATCCACAAGATGGGTCGCGTCGTTGAAGACGACCACTTGCATGGTGCCGTCCTCCTCGACACGTATTTGAGTCGATCCAGTGTTGTGGGATGGAATCATCTTGAGTGGACCACCGGTCATGCCAAGCGCATAGGACATGATGGACCAGATCACCCCACCGTGGGTGACGACAACCGCGCCTCGTCCGTCATCAGTGGAAGAGACAAGTGCCTCGAAGGCACCGATGACGCGATCGCGGAAGTCGTCCATGTTCTCGCCACTTCCGGGGGCGATCGGGCCGCCGTTCAGGAACGCCTCCATCTGGCCCGGAAATCTGTCCGTGATCTCGGCAGAGGTCAACCCCTCCCAATCACCAACACCGAACTCTCGCCAAGCAGGGTCCGCGACGGCGTCACCGAGCACGCTCGCGGTTCTCATCGTCCGGGGCAGATCGGATGCAACGAGCAGGTCAGGTCGTTGCCCGTTCTGGCGTTCTGCAAGAGCAAGGAGCTGGCTCTCACCCGTGGGCGAGATTCCGGAATCGTGGGAACCCTGCCAACGACCGACACGATTGGCGTTGGTTTCTGCGTGGCGTATGAGGGTGACCGTCTTGGCCAATGGAATCTCCGCGTTCGACCGGCGTAGGGTAGAACCATGTTGACAGCATCACTCCTGGCACAGGAAACATCAACGATCCCGGACGCCGGCGGTGGGGCGATCCTCGTCTGGCTGCTCCTCGCGCTTGGGATCGTCGGCCTCTACGTTGTGATCACGCGCACCACAAGACGCTCGTACAGGGCCTACCTCTCGCGCCCAGACGTGAAGCTGATATGAAGGCTCGCGATCCGGACATGAAGAAGCCTGACGACTGACAACGACATGTGGTTCATCGTCTGCAATGGCCGCGAACTACTTCCTCCACACCTCTCTGTTGAAGAGAATGAGAATCGGAAGTATCTCGAGCCTCCCGACGATCATGAGAGACACGAGGAGCCACTTCCCTGCCCACGGCATACCCAGGTAGTTGCCAGTCGGCCCTACCTCCCCGAGACCGGGTCCCACATTTCCGAGCGACGACGCCACCGAGGTGACGGTCGTAATGAGGTCGATCTCCGATCCGGAGATCGACCCGATGATCGCCATCAGGAAGGTTCCTGACATGAACGCAAACATGTACAGGAGGAAGAACGTCTGGACCGTTTCAACCACTACGTCTGGGACCGGTGTCCTCCCGACACGGGTGACGAACACGCCCCGAGGGTGGATCAGACGCCTCACATCGGTTCGTGACGCCTCATACAGGATGTGCAGTCGATCCGTCTTGATGGCGCCGGACGTCGAGCCGGCCATCCCGCCGATGAACATGAGGCCAACGATCATGATGCCGAGAGCAGGAATCCACTGCCCGAAGTCAGCAGTTGCATACCCTGTTGTTGTCACGATCGTCAGGGACGTGAAGATGGCGTCGCGAACGGTTGTTGTCACGGGCCCAGCCCATGTGCCGATGGACATCAACACCGCGGCGACCACCACGACCGAGAGATACACCCGCAACTCAACCGATCTGAAATATGCTTTCCAGTCCCGCCGTGCCACCTTGTAGTGAAGAGCGAATGAGATCCCCGCAAGCGCCATGAAGACGATGACGACCCACTGCGTGTACGCTGAGAACGCACCAATGGAACCGGCGTTGGTGCTGAACCCGCCTGTTGACATTGTTGTCAACGCATGATTCGCGGATTCGAACAGCGTCATGTCACCGAACCAGAGCAGCACCGTCTCAACCGCGGTCAGGACGAAGTAGACGAGCCAGAGCCGCTTCGCTGTCTCCTTGAACCGCGGTGTCAGTCTGTCAGGCATCGGACCTGGAGACTCTGCTCTTGCGAGCTGGACCGCCCCCATACCGAGAAGGGGGAGAATCGCGATCGACAGCACGATGATCCCCATGCCGCCGATCCACTGGGTCAATGAGCGCCAGAACAAGATTCCGTGCGAGAGCTCGCCGGGGTTCCCAACGACGGAGGCACCTGTCGTGGTGAACCCTGCAGCTGCCTCGAATACTGCATCTGTCAGGTTCCCGATCGATCCTGTCAACAGGTACGGAAGGGCACCAAACAGCGCGAGCGCGATCCAAGCAAGGCCGACGGTGGCGAACCCTTCCCGAGTGGAAAGCTCCCCCGGCCGATCGAACGTTCGCCAGAGACCGAAGCCGACAAGCGTGGTGATGGCCGCGGCGAGCGTCAAACCCGGTATGTCCGACCACTCCATATAGACAGCCGAGATCACCGGAGCGGCGAGCATCGATAGCCCGATCGCCCCAAGCACTGCACCGACGACATGGAGGAGATGGCGCCAGGACATCGACTCAGCCGGACAGCTTCTCTGCCGTGGCGATGGCCTCAGGAAGGGCGATCACGATCAAATGGTCACCGGACTCGATCCTCGTGTTGCCCCGAGGAACGAATGCCTCTGATCCACGCTGAACGCCACCGACGATGAGCGAGTGAGGGAGTTTCAGATCAGCAAGCGTCTTGCCAATTGCGGGGCTGGCGGGGCCAACCTCGAGTTCGATCGCCTCAGCGTCTGAATCTGAGAACGTCGCCACGGAATGGATCACGCCCTGCCTGACGAATCGGAGAATCTCATTCGCGGCAGACAGCCGGGAACTGACCGTGGCATCGATGCCGATGCCGGGGAGAAGTCCGACCAGATCGGTGTTCGTGAGCCTGGCGATCACCTCGTGAGCGCCGAGGGACTTGGCCACGAGCGCTCCAACGATGTTCTCGCTGTCCCAACCGGAAAGCGCCATGACCACATCCGTTGCTTCGATTCCCTCCGACTTCAGGACCTTCGGGTCCTTCGGGTCGGCACACACCGTCACAACATCCCGCAGATCCTCAGCAATGATCCGACAACGATCCATGTCCGAGTCGATGAGTGTCGTGTGGATTCCGCGATCGGCAAGCATCTTCGCCGTCAGCTTCGCAAGGCGAGTGCCCCCGAGAACCATGGCCTTCTGTGCCGGCTTGCTCGACAGACCGAGCCACTCGTAGGCCTCCGCCATTGCGTCCCTGCGTGCCATCATCAGCACGTGATCACGGGACTCGAGTGTCGTCGCACCTCTTGCGATCATCGTCTCGCCATGTCGGATCACCGCAACCACGAGCCAGTCCCAAGTCACAACGGTCTCCCTGAGGTCCGCGAGTGTCTTGCCGACGAATGACGCTCCCGCGTCGATGTAGGCACCGAGCAGGACTATCTCGCCGTCGGCGAATCGGACCAGCTCTGCAATGTCGCCGCTCGATGCGAGTTGCAGCAGCTCTCTGGCTGCAGCTTCGCCCGGATCGATGACAAGATCGACACCAAGAGCCTCAACCTCAGCCTTGAGCTGAGGATCCTCGACCCTTGCGACCTTGCGTGGAATGCCGACCTTCGTACCCGCTGCGCAGGCAAGCACATTGACAGCATCCGATGAGCTGACCGCAATGAGAAGATCTGAGTCCGCAAGACCGGCACCTTTGAGTGTCTCGGCAGACGCCCCGTTGCCGTTGATCACCAGACAGTCGATCTCCGACTGTGCTTCAACGGCACGCTTGGCGTCGGACTCGATGACCACGACGTCCTGGCCTTCGGACGCAAGTTTCTCAGCGAGGAACGACCCAACCGCTCCTGCGCCCACGATGACGATACGCATGACGTTTCAGCCTAGCGGCCGGCTCCGAGCCATCTGCTTTAGGAGACTGCTGAATAACACATGTTGGCCATCTCGACGACCATGCATCACCACTCGCTGTGGTCTCGGCTCCGCCATTCC
>QMQC01000209.1 GCA_003648875.1 Actinomycetota bacterium | reverse complement strand
GATCGAGTCTCCAGGAGCATTTCGCCCGGAAGGGAAAGATTGTCTTGTTCGAGTACGAACGCAGCGGCCCCGATCATGCCGTCGTCTTCATGGCGACGGCTTCGGTCGATGGGCACCTGATCGGGACGGGGAGTGGTGGCTCGAAGAAGGCTGCAGCGATAGATGCAGCACGAGCTGCCCTAGGAGACTCCTGAGGGCGAAGCGATCCGACTCCTGATGGCTGATTTGCTTACACTCGTGTAATTCACTCTGGTAACCTCCAATACCGTGAAGCTAAAGCATCTGACACTTCGGGGATTCAAGTCGTTCGCCGATCGCACGCGTCTTGACTTCTCCTCAGGCGTGAACGTGGTCGTTGGTCCGAACGGCTCAGGCAAATCGAACATCCTTGACGCACTTGCCTGGGTCATGGGTACCCAGGGGACGAAATCCCTCCGTACAGAGAAGATGGAGGACGTGGTGTTCGCCGGTACGGCAACCCGGCCCCCCCTGTCACGGGCAGAGGTATCGCTCTCGTTCGCCAATGACGACCAGATCATGCCACTCAATCTTGCAGAGATCACGATCACCCGCAGGCTGTATCGGGATGGAACTTCCGAGTACGAGCTGAACGGTGCGCCGTGCAGACTGCTTGACATCCAGGAGCTGCTCTCGGACGGGGGCATTGGACGACACCAGCACGTGCTTGTCGGCCAGGGCGAGGTCGGCGACGTCCTGAGTGCACGACCCGAGGATCACAGGGCGGTGATCGAGGAAGCTGCAGGCGTCACGAAACATCGCAGTCGTAGGGACAGGGCCATGAGAAGGCTTGAGCGAACTGATCACGATGTTGAGCGGCTCAACGACATCCTCGCCGAGAAGAAGAAGGTGTTGCGTCCCCTCAAGCGCCAGGCGAACGCTGCAGCGCGCTACGACTCTGTGCGGGATGAGGCGCTCGCATTGCGGCTATGGCTCGGAGGCGAGGAACTCAGAGGAATCGCTGTTCGACAGAAGTCGGCGACCATCGAACGCGACCAAGCGGCGGATCTGCGCGATAGGTCAGACGAGGAACTCGATGAGCTACGTGGGACACTCGGTGCGCTCCGGGCGAACGCCGGCGAAGTCGGCCACGCTCTCGAAAGGGACACGGCAGCAGCGGCGCGGCTCGAGACGGCAAAGGAGCGACTGCGACGCATCTCGATCGTCGCAAGAGAGCGCTCCCAGTCGATAGCGGCACGGCTCGAGGGTGCTGATGAACGGCGAGAGGATCTTGAGGCCGAACGGATCCAGCTCAATGTCGATATCGTTGCAGGCTCGCAGGAGGAGAACGATGCGAGGGCGGATGCGGAGCGTCGGGAGACCGCCCTCAGGGCTCTCGAGGACGAGGAACGATCACTCGCTGAACAGATCCAGCTTCCGGCGGAGAGTGTTGTGGCGAATCTTCGGGGCGATCTGAGGGCGCTCGAGACCGCCGATCGTAGGGACAAGTCCGAGGAGCAGCAGACGACGTCAAGGATCAGCGTCGTTGACGATCGGATAGCCGGAGAAACCACTGAGATGGAACGGCTGAGCGACTCCATCAAGACCACGGATGCAGATGTGACATCGCTCCATGACCAGTACCTCGCGAAGAAGGAGGTCAGGGTTCACTCTGAGTCGTCGTGGCGGAATGCGGATGACGTCAAGACAGAGCTGCGTCTTGAGGCAGCAGGCGCAGGGGCCAGAGTGGAGGCCTTTGAGGCCGCCCTCGATGGTCTGGTTGACGGAAATGCCCGGAGGATCGCAGCAGAGGCAGAGGGCGTTCTCGGCGCGATCGTTCCGAAACTCGATGCGCCAAGGGAGATCGCTGCCGCTCTTGATGCTGCTCTTGGGCCCTGGCGCGATGCCTTGTTGACCACGGACGTGTCGTCTCTCCACGACGCGGTGAACGCCGTCAAAGGCAGCGGCGGCGGTGGTGTGTCCTTCGTTGTGGGGTCGACGAACGCGACACAGAATGTTGCGGCGGTTGCCGAACGGTTCGGTGTTGATGTGTTGCTCGACTTGCTTGGGCCAAATGCTGATCTTGAACTTGGATCCGCGATGATCGGTGACGTGGTCCTGGTGCAGGGATGGAAGATGGGTTGGCGAATCGTGAGTGAGGCATCGGATGTGCGAGCGGTCACGCCCGAAGGTGACATGATCACGAGGGTCGGGATGGCCGTTGCCCAGCCTGACGGAGTTGGTCCCGCAGCGCTTGAGGCTGCAAGGGTGTCCCTTGAGGTCGTGAAGCGCAATCTCGCCAGGGCTGAGAGTCACGCAAACGCTGAACGTAGAACCTTTGATGTTGCAGCAGATGACGAGCGATTGGTCCTCGAGAGGCTCGAAGCTGCTGAGGCCTTGCTTGCTGGATTCACCGAAGCCCTCGGTCTCGTCGACAGGACCCGCTCCGCGTCACTCGAGGAACATGGGCGTCTCACCCAGCGCATCAACGCGCTTGGGGAAGCCGGCGCGGATCGAGCGAAACGTATCGCTCAACTTCGCGATCGTGTGGCAGAGTTCGAGGGCGAGGAGGCGACGCGTCAGGTTGCGTGGGACGCTCTCAACAAGAGGAGGGAGGAGGTTGCGACCCTTCGCGATGACGCAAGACGAGCCCGTGAGGAGGTGACGGCCGACCTCGCTGCGATCCTTGAGAGGCGAAAGATGATGGAGCGACGCCTTGACGTCGTCTCCGAAGGGATGACTCAACTCGTGCTGCTCCCCGAACATGACGGCGACGTTGACCAGCTTCGCGGCATCCAGTCAAGGGCAGAAGAGGCGATCGCAACTGTTTCTCGGCATGTGGGGACGCTCAGGGAACGCCAGCGCGAGATGCGAAGCAAGCTCGGCAACGCAAATGTGGAGCTCTCTGAAGCCGAGGAGCGGCGCGAGGAACTTGAAAGGTCCACCCGAACCCTCGGTGACAGTCTCTCAGCTCTCGAAATCGAGCTGGCTGAGCTTGCAGTACGCCAAGAGGCCGTCTGTGAAGGCCTGCGCCGCGACGCAGACGCAACTCCAGAACGCGCCATGGGCATCGAGGCTCCAGAACTCGCACAAGGCGGCGACGCCCGGGATCGACTCGAGTCACTTCAGGCTGATCTCAAACGCATGGGTCCGATCAATCCGCTTGCCGCTCAGGAGCATGCCGAGATTGCTGCTGAAGCTGACGAACTCGATAGCCAACTCGGGGATCTCAACGAATCCAGACAGGAGCTTCGCAAGGTCATCTCGGCGCTCGACGAGAAGATGGTCGCGCTGTTCATGGCTGCCTTCGAGGAGATCTCGCAGTTCTATTCGGAGAACTTCTCTCTTGTGTTCCCTGGTGGAGTCGGCCACCTGACACTCACCGATCCGGATGATCCGCTCACAACTGGCGTCGAGGTCGAGGCCCAGCCCGCCGGAAAAAAGGTTGGGAGGTTGTCGCTGTTGTCCGGTGGCGAGCGATCTCTAGCGGCACTTGCATTTCTGTTTGCGGTGTTCCGGTCCCGTCCGAGTCCGTTCTATGTGCTCGACGAGGTTGAAGCTGCACTTGATGATGCGAATCTGCACAGATTCCTGCGGCTGGTCGACACGCTTCGGCGCAGTGTGCAGCTCGTTCTCATCACCCACCAGCAGCAGACCATGGAAGCCGCAGACGTTCTCTACGGCGTGACAATGGAGCCGGGCGAGTCCTCGAAGGTGTTGTCGAAGAGGATGACGGAGCGCAGAGAACAGAGCGAAGAGCTCAGAGCTCAGAACATCGAATTCGGACGACGGACGACGGACGACAGAAGCCAGACCTCCCGCATCTGACCAATGGAGGTCTTCGGATTTGGGCGGGGTGTGGCGGAGGGATCGCCGGAGCCTCAGAACGTATTACGTATGACGTATGACGTACTACCGGCCTTCCCCCTCCCGGGATCTCACCGACCCCGCTCATTCCCGAAGTGGCACCAATGGTTCCTCGGTCTTTGTAATCTGAGGTTCTCATGCATCCTCTCTTCATTGCTCTTGTCGTCGTTGCCGTTCTGGCTGTCACAGTCACCGTTGTGGTCCTCGTTCTGAGGAAGGGCGACTTGGCTCCGGTGGAGCCGACGGCCGGCAGCCGAGAGGCGACGGCAGATGCTGGACTGAGGGCGCGCCTCGCTAAGACACGATCGGCGTTGTCTTCCTCCCTTTCAGGGGTTTTCGGGAGCGAATCTCTCTCCGACGATGCCTGGTCCGACTT
>QMQC01000208.1 GCA_003648875.1 Actinomycetota bacterium | reverse complement strand
TAGCGCCACATCAGGCAACGTTTGCAGTGTTCTGCCGGCCAGGAACACCGCTCACGGTGTCCTCGTCCTCCACGCAGTCCGGACTGCGCCTTCGTCCTGCGTCCTTGTGACCAGCTCCCCTGACACGACATCGACCCCACGAACATTGCCTGACACGGCACTAGCAAAGGAGGAGGAGTTGACGGTTTACGGTTCACGGTCTACGGAAACGTGCTGACCGTGAACTGTCAACCGTGAACTATTCGATCAGCCCTGATAGGGGCGAATCGACAACACCTGATACTTGAACGTTCCACCTGGTGCTTCATAGTGGACATCGTCGCCAGCCGTCGCTCCCAGGAGCGCAGCGCCGAGAGGACTGTCTGGTGAAGCGAGAAGCAGCCCGGGAACCTTGTTCTCCGATGCTGCGATGAAGATGTCCATCTCATCACCGTCGTCATCGATGACTGATGCGACCGAACCGATGGTCACGAAGTCGGAGTCGTCGACCTCGAGGATCTGTGCGTTGTCGATGGTGTGCTTGAGTTGGCGGATGCGGGCCTCCATGAGACCCTGATCGTTCTTTGCCGTGTCGTACTCGGAGTTCTCCTTGAGATCTCCGTGGGACCTCGCCTCGGCAATACGCGCCACAACCTCATCGCGACCCGTGGTCGTGAGTTGGTCGAGTTCGTCCCGCAACTTCTGAAGAGCTGCAGACGTGAGAAGAGTGCCTTCAGTTTCGGTCATGGAGGGTTATGCGAGGATCGAGCGCACCTGCGCCGTAAGACGTGACTTGCGTCGCGAAGCGGTTCTCTTGTGAAGAACGCCCTTGGTGACCGCCATGTCTATCCGCTTCTGAGCGAGCCTCAGCAACTCTTCAGCCTTGGCGGTGTCGCCGGCTTCGGCAGCGTCGACCGCCTGCTTGGCTCGTGTCTTCAGTTCGGATCGGATCGCAACGTTCCGCTCGTTGAGCCGTATGTTCTGTCTGTTGCGCTTGATGTTCGATTTGATATTGGCCATAACGAAAAGGACCTCACGAGGTGGGGGGAATCGACAGGAGGATAGCACCGGAGCCGGACAACGGTACACTCAAGTTTCCACCCGCCGGAAATGCACATGGATCAGTCGCGCATTCGAAACTTCAGCATCATTGCCCACATCGATCATGGCAAGTCCACGCTGGCCGACCGCCTGCTGGAACGAACGGGCACGATACCTGAGCGAGACATGCGCGAACAACTCCTCGACGAGATGGATCTCGAACGAGAACGCGGCATTACGATCAAGGCGAACGCGGTTCGGATCGACTACGAGGCCAGAAATGGCGAACGGTACGAGTTCAACATCATCGACACACCTGGCCACGTCGACTTCTCCTATGAGGTTTCGAGGTCTCTCGAAGCCTGTGAAGGGGCCCTTCTCCTGGTCGACGCTTCCCAAGGTGTGGAGGCGCAGACACTTGCAAATGCTCACCTTGCGATCGAGAGCGGTCTCGAAGTCATTCCCGTCGTGAACAAGATCGATCTCCAAGCCGCAGACCCCGATCGTGTCGCTGGCGAGCTCGTGAACATTCTCGGAGGAACCGAGGACGACGTCGTGCACGTGTCTGCCAAATCCGGGGCCGGCATCGATGAGCTATTCGAGACGATCGTAGAGAGACTCCCGGAACCCGAGGGGTTCCCCGATTCGCCGCTTCGCGCTCTCGTGTTCGATTCCTACTACGACACGTACCGCGGCGTTGTGGCCCTCGTGCGAGTTGTTGACGGTGCACTCACAGAGGGTGATCGGATCAGGCTCATGGCGTCCGGGCAGGATCTCGATGCCAGCGAGGTCGGCATCAGGAGGCCAGCGATCGAGCGGACGGGCCGCCTTGGTTCGGGTGAGGTTGGCTATCTCATCACGGGTGTCAAGGAAATCGACCTCATTCGTGTCGGCGACACAGTCACCCAGGCAGGTGATCCCGCGACCCGGCCACTTGCAGGCTACGCGGAGCCGAAACCGATGGTCTTCTCGGGTCTGTTCCCGACTGACGGTGACGACTTCGAGAGACTCAGGGAGGCGCTCGACAAGCTCAGGCTCAACGATTCGTCGTTGCTGTATCAACCCGAGACGAGCCGAGCACTCGGATTCGGGTTCCGGGTGGGCTTTCTCGGGCTCCTGCACATGGAGATTGTCAGGGAGCGGCTCGAGCGCGAGTACGACCTCGATCTCGTGGCAACGGCGCCATCGGTCGAGTACCGAGCGAATCTCGTCGAAGGTTCCCAGCGCATCGTCCAGAGCCCCCAAGATCTTCCGGATCCCGGCTCCGTTGCATCGATAGAAGAGCCCTATGTGAAGGCGATGATCATCACACCGGCCGAGTACATCGGGACTGTGATGGAGCTCGTTCAATCGAAGCGGGGCGAGATGGGTGAGATGAATTATCTCAGCACCGAGCGGGTCGAGCTGCACTACCTGATGCCGTTGGCAGAGATCGTGTTCGACTTCTTTGACATGCTGAAGTCGCGTACGCGAGGGTACGCATCCTTGGATTACGAACCCGCTGAGTATCGACCTTCGGACCTCGTGAGGGTCGACATATTGCTCAACGCTCAATCGGTTGATGCGTTTTCGACGATCGTCCACAAGGAGAGGGCGTACACATACGGACGAGGAATGGTCCACAAGCTGCGTGAGCTGATTCCCCGCCAGCTGTTCGACGTTCCGATCCAGGCTGCGATCGGTTCGCGCATAATTGCAAGGGAGACCGTCAAGGCGAAACGCAAGGATGTGACCGCCAAGTGTTACGGCGGTGACATCACCCGAAAGCGCAAGCTCCTCGAGCGACAGAAAGAGGGCAAGAAGCGGATGAAGATGGTTGGCAGCGTTGAAGTGCCCCAGGAGGCTTTCGTTGCGGCGCTGAAGATCGCGGAAGATTGATCCGTGTCCGAGTACCGGTCGGACAGCGCTGCGCTTGCTGACCTTGCTGCAACTTGGAAGTCGGCATATGTTCATGTGCCGTTCTGCCGTCGACGTTGCCCGTACTGTGACTTTGCGATCGTCGACGAGTCGAACGACGGATCTCTCGATCATGAGACCTACGTCGATGCGCTTGTGACTGAGGTCGGTATGGAGTCAGATTTCGGTCCGCTCGACGCCGTCAACTTCGGGGGCGGAACTCCGTCACGCCTCGATCCCAAACAGCTTCGCCGTGTCATCGACGCGTTGACCAGTCGTTTCGGTCTCAAGAGCGACGTCGAGATGAGCCTCGAGGTGAACCCGGAGGATTGGACAGATGAGTTTGGGCGAGGTCTGTCAGAGGCCGGGTTCACCAGAGTATCAGTCGGTGCACAATCGTTCGACTCCGGTGTTCTCGAAGCACTCGGACGTCTGCACACGGTCGAAATGATCGACGCGACCGTTCAAGGTCTTCGGGCTTGTGGGATCCGATCGGTCGGAATCGATCTCATCTTCGGGCATCCGAGCGAGACAGGCCGGTCGTGGACCCGAACGGTCGAACAAGCCATGGAGATCGGCGTCGACCACATATCGACGTACTCCCTCACTGTTGAGACCGGCACGAAGCTTTCGAGAGACATCGCCGCAGGTGCACCAGCGCCTGATGATGATGTCCAGGCAGACCGATATCAGCAATTCGAGGAGATCTCACAGTCACATGGCTTCGTGCGGTACGAGATCTCGAATCACGCAAAGCCGGGTCAGGTGTGCAGATACAACCTCGCTACCTGGTCCCATGGCGAGTACGTCGCCTTTGGAATCGCCGCACATGATCACAGGTGGGGCGTGCGATATCGCAACCATCAGAGGGTCGAGAGGTACCTCGAAGCCGTTGCGACCGGTGATCGGCCGAGGCTCGGAGTCGAGTACCTCTCGGAACAAGAGCAGGAACGCGACAGGCTCATGCTCGGGCTCAGGCTTGCGGCTGGTACACCGCTGACACCCACCGCACGACGGTTTGCGGCGTCTGATGCAGGGATGGCCATGGTCGAGGCCGGCATCCTCGAGATAGGGGCAGGTCGCATGCGGGTCGTTGTTCCGATGATGACAGATGCCGTCATCAGAGAAGCGTTATCAGTCTCCGCCGCTGATTGCTAACTTTCGGTACATGCTCGATGACCGAAGATCCCAGGTTCTCAAAGCTCTGGTTGAGGAATACATCCTTACAGGGGAGCCAGTCAGCTCCCAGTCGATCCAGGACCTCAACGTTCTCGACGTGTCCTCTGCAACGATC
>QMQC01000207.1 GCA_003648875.1 Actinomycetota bacterium | reverse complement strand
TCAACACGAGAAAGGTCACGGGCATTGCTGATGTTCGCGACGAAACGGATCGTCTGGGTACCCGTATCGTGATCGAGCTCAAACGAGACGGGAACCCGCAGGTCGTATTGAATCAGCTCTACAAGCACACGCGCCTCGAAGAGAACTTCGCTGTCAACAACGTTGCCCTGGTTGATGGCGTGCCAAGAACGCTGAATCTCGCCCAGCTTGTTCACCACTACATCGAGCATCAGCTCGAGGTCATTGAGCGGCGGTCTCGGTTCAGGCTGGCAAAGGCCGAGGCAAGAGCGCACATCTTGCGCGGCCTACTCATCGCCCTGGACAACATCGATGAGGTCGTTGCCATCATCCGAGCCTCTGAGAATGTCGACGCCGCACGTTCGGCACTCATGGAGGCATTCGAGCTGTCCGAGATCCAGGCGAGCCACATCCTCGACATGCCGCTGAGGAGGCTCACTGCCCTCGAAACGAACAAGCTCAGGGATGAGCTAGAGGAACTCCAATCCACGATCACATACCTCGAGAGCCTTCTCTCGGACGAGGCGTTACGGCGAGAGCTGATCGGTGACGAGCTTGCCGAGATTCGAAAGAGGTTCTCCGACAACCGTCGTAGCCGCATCATCCCCGATAGTGGGGAGATGTCACTCGAAGACCTGATCGCAGATGAGGAACTCGTCGTCAGTATTTCGGCCTCTGGGTACGTCAAGTCTGTCCTCGCAAAGGTGTACCGAACACAGGCCCGAGGGGGACGCGGTGTCAAAGGGGCAGGGCTCAGGGAGGACGATGTCGTTGAACACCTGCTCCACACAACGGCGCATTCGTACCTCCTGTTCTTCACGAACAGGGGCAAGGTCTACAGGGTCAGGGCCCACGAGATCCCTCGTATGGACCGCACAGCCAAAGGCCAGCTGATCCAGTCCGTGCTCCCTCTCGAGGCAGATGAGGCGGTTGAGGCGATCATCGACATGAGGGACTACGAGACAAGCAAGTATCTCGTCATGTTCACCAAGAACGGGCTGGTCAAGAAATCGAAGTTCTCTGACTACGACTCGCGCAATCAGGTACTTGTCGCTATCAATCTTCTCGATGACGATGAAGTTGTTGCCGTGCGTCAAACAAATGGCGAATCCGACCTGATGATGTTCACGAGGAACGGCCAAGGCATCAGATTCGACGAGAATGATGTTCGTCCGACGGGACGTGCATCTCAAGGCGTGCGAGGGATCAGGCTCAGCGTGGGAGATTCGGTGGTCGGCGCCGCCGACGGAGGGGAAGCCGAAGCGGTGCTGCTTCTAACAGCCCGTGGGTTTGGAAAGCGAACATTGATGGAGGAATTCCCGCGCCAGAAGCGTGCAGGCAAGGGCGTTATAGCGATCAAGATTGTGTCTACCAGAGGGAAACTCGCCACGGCGAGGGCCGTCGCGGATTCAGACGAAGCGGTCATCACGTCCTCGGATGGCATCGTCATACGACAGGCGGTTTCCGACATCAACAGATACGGACGCAACTCGATGGGTGTGAAGGTGATGAACCTCTCCGATGGCGCCACGCTGTCGGCTCTGGCAATCGCTCCGACCGAGGACGAATAGGAACAATTCTTCGGGCGTCGACGTCTCAATGGCAGGCCGTATTGGGGCCGGTCGGTACACTGCCGCTCAAGGAGGACATATGCCGGTTCGCCGGGTTCGCCGGATCGTCCGAAAGATCGATCCTTGGACCGTGCTCAAGATCAGCTTCGTCCTGAACACGATCGGTGCCCTCGCGTGGGTGCTCGGCGTGTGGGTCGCCTGGTCGATTGCCGTGCAAAGAGGCATCCCCGACACATTCGTCGAGGTGTTCGACCGCCTGACCATTGCCGTGAGTCCCGACGGAGAGTTGTACTTCCGTGTGATCGTGATGATGGGGATCATCGGTGTGATTGTGATGACGTCGCTCATGACCCTTGGTGCTGTGCTCTACAACCTGATATCGGATGTCGTCGGGGGTGTTGAGTTGATCATGCTCGAAGAAACGCATGAACCGGTGCAGGAACAGGCCTTGGCCCACCCACGACCTGTTGTTCATGTCCCCGCAAGTAACGGTGCCTCGGAATTGACTGCGGCAGATACCGTCGAACACGGCTAACGCTGCGTGAACTTTCGGACATGGCGTCGCTCGGTTGAGCGTTACACAGAACGCCACACGGCAATGTCGAGCTCCAGGTTCCTTGCCTCTACGAGGATGGCCCCCCTGGCAGTCGCTGTGGACTGTATGCCGGGCTCGAAGGAGCCAGCCGCCGCCGAGAAGGCGACAGAGGCGAGCGTCAACGCTTCGAGATGGACACCGAGGTCTGCCACGCCGACGATCCTCTGGCCGGAAGGTCCCTCAACAATGGTCGTTGCCCCGCCCCACTCGTCATCACGAAGCGCGACGAATCGGCCGCTCGCCCGCTCGTCGGACCAAGCCATACCGATGGGATCCGGGAACGCAATGGGTGCACCATTTCGGTGAGGCGTACCTGGCTCGGTCCACGCAACCCGGACGGTGTCCTCCGGCACCGGTAGGGACGATGGGTGTGTCAGGAGTGCGTCGGCCAGGGTTGATCCGACGTTCGCTCCAACGATGACCGGAATGGACGCGGCACCGTACTCAGACGTAGGAACGTCCGGCCAGAACACGAGCGGGGCGGTGACCACCGAAGATCGACCGATGAGGCTTGTCAGTGGCGTCGTGCCATCGGAAACCACTACGTCGACGTCACTGAACCTTCTGGTATGAACGACTCGGTCATCTCTGGGAATCCATCCGGCGTTGATCATCACGAGTCTCTCGCATCGCGAATCACCCAAGAAGATCCTGGCGGTTCGTTGCCCGATCTCGGTGCCCGTATCGAGAGCGATCTTCACGTGGAAGGCTCGTCGTCCGCCAGTTTCCACGACCCTTCCGGTGTCTCAGGCAGCGAATTCTCCTCGCGCAGCCTCACGACCGCGAGTACAGCGACAACGGCCGCGATGAGGAAGGGAATGACTCGTTTCACACCGAAACGATAACCGCGGGCCGTACGCTCGTCGCCCGATGACAAATCGGTTGCCGGTCGCCGGCTGTCGGTTATCCTCAATTCACGCCCCGGGATCTATTCCGGGTTCTGACAACGAGCGAAGTCCGGTGAGATCCCGGCGCTGTCCCGCAACTGTGATCCTCCACTCGAGGTAGCCAGGTCGACCCGTGTCGGTGAGCGACGAGCCTTCGGAGGAGAGGTCTCCCAGCTGCTGATGGTTCTCCTCCAGAGAGAGGAGAAGTCCATGAACAAAAGGTTCGTCCCGCTCATTGTCGCGGTGGCGCTGTTCACCTCAGCATGCGCTTCGAGCGGTTCCGGAGGTGGTACACCTCGAGATACGCTCACCACGGTGTCCTCGGAGGTGACCACAACCACAGAAGCTGCGCAAGAGATCACAACCACAACAGAGTCGGTGGATGATGGCTTCCCGGTGACGATCAACGCTACCAACGGACGGGTGACCATCGAGACGAGGCCGGAGCGTATCGTCTCCATCTCACCAACGTCGACAGAGATCCTCTTTGCCATCGGAGCAGGGGACCAGGTCACGGCTGTCGACAGCATGTCTGACTACCCAGAGAATGTACCCGTGACCGAACTGTCCGCTTTCACACCGAGCATCGAAGCGATTGCTTCGTACGATCCGGACCTGGTATTCCTCAGCTTTGACCCGGGCGACATCGTCGCCGGTCTTGAAGCCATCGGAGTCCCTGTGATCCTCCATGGAACAGCGTCCACGGTGAGCGATGCGTATGCCCAATGGGAGCAAGTTGGAGCAGCCACGGGGCACGGCGACGCCGCGGCGACTCTGGTGGCGGCAACGACGGCGAACATGCTGTCTGCTTTCGCATCGTTGCCCGAGGGTTCGGATTCGATCACCTACTACTTCGAATTGGATCCGACCTTCTACTCCGTCACATCCTTGAGCTTTGTCGGCGAACTCATAGCACCATCAGGGATGAAGAACATCGCAGATCCAGCGGACCTCGACGGTTTCGGCTACCCCCAATTGACGGCCGAGTACATCGTCGACTCAGACCCAAGGTTGATCTTCCTTGCGGACACCAAGTGCTGTGGTGAGTCACTGGATACGCTTGTAGAGCGCCCGGGCTGGGACACGATGACCGCCGTGACCCAAGGAAATGTTGTGGAACTCGACGATGACATCGCATCGCGGTGGGG
>QMQC01000206.1 GCA_003648875.1 Actinomycetota bacterium | reverse complement strand
TTTGCGTATCCTGCGGCGCTCCCGCTCAGAGAGAGCGCCCCAGATACCGAACTTCTCGCTCGAAACGATTGCAAACTCCAGACATTCGCCTCGAACAGAGCACTCGCGACATATTCCCTTGGCCGTGCGAGTCGATGCGCCTCGCTCAGGGAAGAAAAGGTCCGGATCGGCACCTCGACAGCTGGCAAATTCTTGCCATGCCAGGTCAATGCCTTCGGCCTGAAGGGCTTCAATGAGGCTCCCGAACACAAAGTCTCCTACAACCGTGTAATTACATCCCTGTCATTCAAATAGGCCCTCGCGCGCCTGTCAAGTCCCCATTGCGCGATTGAAGGCAAATGTCAAGGACCCAAGCAGAAGCCAGAGACCAGAGACCAGAGACCAGACACCAGACCGGGACTCTGCTGTCTGGGAGCGAGCACGGTGACTTTCTGGGATCTGGCAGCGAGTCACAGCCGAGCGATCAGCCCAGGAGGTATGCGGCTTCCGCAGTAGACGCCCTCGGGTTAACGAAAGCAACGCGGACGGTGGGATAATTGGGACACGTTCGACCAAGGATGGTTCAGTGACAACCACGAAACGGACACCTGTCCACGACCGTCATGGCTGGCGCCAATGGCTTGGAGGGTTCTTCTCCTCGTCCGTCGGCCTCAAATGGCTCATGGCACTCACCGGCATCGGACTGCTCCTCTACGTGCTCGCCCACCTCATCGGAAATCTCAAGATCTTCCTCGGTGTCGATCCACTCTCCGGTGAGTATCAGATCGATCTCTACTCTGAGGCACTTCGATCTCTCGGTGGGCACCTCGTGCCAGAAGGGTCGGTTCTGCTGCTCTTCCGGATCGGGCTCGCATCGATGTTCATCATCCACATCTGGACCGCTGTTGTGCTCACCCGCCGCAATCTCATCGCTCGTGGCACGGGTCGCTACGACCACAAGCGTCAGTACAACGAAGCGGATTATGCAAGTCGCACCATGCGGTTCGGTGGCACGATCGTGCTCCTGTTCCTCCTGTATCACTTGGCTGATCTCACCCTCGGCTATGTCAATCCGGACTTCGTGAGCGGACACGTGTATGACAACATGATCGCAAGCCTTTCTCAGCCGATCGTCGCTCTCTTCTACATGCTCGCAAACGTCGCGCTGGCTGTGCACATCCACCACGGCGCGTGGAGCCTCTTCCAGAGCATCGGAGCCGTGAACCCGAAGTACAACGACATGCGCAGATACTTTGCGGTCGCATTCGCGGCAGTGATTCTCGTCGGAAACCTCTCGATCCCTCTGGCCATCTGGGCCGGCTGGGTCTCCTGATCGGAAGGGCGATCATGACCGAACACACATTCACGCTCGATGCGAAGATTCCGGATGGCCCTATCCAGGAGCACTGGGACAAGCACAAGTTCGATACGAAACTCGTCAACCCTGCAAACAAACGCAAATACAAGATTCTCGTCATCGGAACCGGCCTTGCAGGCGCATCGGCAGCAGCAACTCTCGGAGAACTCGGCTACGAAGTCGACGTATTCACATATCACGATTCGGCAAGGCGTGCACACTCGATCGCCGCACAGGGCGGCATCAACGCGGCAAAGAACTACCCGAACGACGGGGACTCGATCTTCCGCCTGTTCTACGACACGGTGAAGGGTGGCGACTACCGCTCGAGGGAATCGAACGTCTATCGACTGGCCCAGGTTTCGAATGAGATCATCGACCAGTCCGTTGCACAAGGTGTCCCCTATGCCCGGGAGTACGGCGGTCTGCTCGACAACCGCTCATTCGGCGGGGCACAGGTGTCACGCACGTTCTATGCACGGGGCCAGACAGGCCAGCAGCTCCTCCTAGGTGCCTATCAGGCGCTCTCCCGCCAGATAGAGCTCGGTAACGTCGTGTTCCACAACAGAGCAGAGATGCTCGATGTCGTCATGAAGGACGACAGAGCGGTTGGCGTGATCATCCGCGATCTGGTTACGGGCGAAGTCACTCCGCACTCCGGCCACGCTGTGATACTCGCAACCGGCGGCTATTCCAATGTGTACTTCCTGTCGACGAACGCAATGGCTTGCAATGGGACGGCAGCATGGAGAGCACATCGCAAGGGCGCCTTCTTTGCGAATCCCTCGTTCACTCAGATCCACCCGACCTGTATTCCAGCATCGGACGAACACCAGTCGAAGCTGACGCTCATGTCCGAGTCGCTACGAAACGATGGACGCATCTGGGTACCTCTCATCGACGGAGATGATCGAGGGCCGAACGACATACCTGAGGATGAGCGGGATTACTATCTCGAAAGACAGTATCCAGCCTTCGGAAATCTCGTTCCGCGCGATGTCGCCTCACGCGCGGCGATGCGGATGATCGACGAGAACAAGGGCATCGGACCGCTCGGGAACGGCGTGTACCTCGACTTCAAGGATGCCATCGGCCGTCTGGGGAAACCGAAGATCGAGGAGCGGTACGGGAACCTCTTCGAGATGTACGAACGCATCACAGACGAGGATCCATACAGCGTGCCGATGCGCATCTACCCGGCACCCCACTACACGATGGGTGGCTTGTGGGTCGATTACAACCTGATGACGACTGTGCCGGGACTGTACGCCCTCGGCGAGGCGAATTTCTCCGACCACGGTGCGAACAGACTCGGTGCCTCGGCGCTCATGCAGGGAGTAGCAGACGGATACTTCGTGATTCCGTACACGATTGGTGAATACCTCGCAGACTGGCTGAACGTCGACCCGGTTGCAACAGATGACCAGGTGTTCACCGACGCGGTTGGTGAGGTCGACCAGCGCACGGAACGGTTCCTCTCGATCAACGGAAGTCGGTCCGTTGACGATTTCCACAGGGAGCTGGGCAGGATCATGATCGAACACGTCGGTCTGGCGAGAGACCGAGACGGGCTTCAGGAGGCGATCTCGCAGATCAAGACGGTTCGCGAGGAATTCTGGCAGGATCTCAAGGTTCTGGGCACCTCGGACTCGCTCAACCAATCCCTTGAGCGCGCGGGCAGAGTCGCCGATTTCCTCGAGATCGCTGAGCTGATGGCCATAGATGCTCTGAACCGCGAGGAGTCCTGTGGCGGTCACTTCAGGCTCGAACACCAAACCGAGGACGGCGAAGCAAGACGCGACGATGAGAACTACGCATACGTCGCCGCCTGGGAGTGGAAAGGCGAGAACTGGCCTCAGACGCTCCACAAGGAGCAACTCGAATTCGAATACGTCGCACTGAGCCAGAGGAGCTACAAGTAATGGACCTGTCACTCAAAGTCTGGCGACAGGATTCCCCGGACGCACCAGGCGAGTTCAAGACATATCAAGCCAGGAATGTGAGTCCCGAGGCGTCGTTCCTCGAGATGCTCGACGATGTCAACGAGCATCTCAACGACATCGGTGAGGAACCGATCGCAATCGATGACGATTGTCGTGAAGGAATCTGTGGCATGTGTGGGGTGATGGTGAACGGACATCCGCATGGGCCACAGGATGGCACTGCAACGTGCCAGCTCCACATGCGGAAGTTCTCAGACGGTGACGCGATCACGATCGAGCCGTGGCGAGCAACTGGGATGCCTGTCGTGCGTGATCTCATCGTCGATCGTTCGCCCCTCGATCGCATCATCGAAGCCGGCGGATACGTCTCAGTCAATACGGGCGCAGCGCCGGACGCAAACATCATCGCCATACCAAAGGAGGCTGCAGAGGCAGCCATGGATGCGGCATCATGCATCGGCTGTGCCGCATGCATAGCGGCTTGCCCGAACAGTGCAGCGAACCTGTTCACAGCAGCAAAGGTCAACCACCTGAGCCTCCTCCCCCAGGGCCAGCCTGAGCGCTGGAGCAGGGTTATTGCGATGGTCGAGACGATGGAGGAGTACTTCGGTTCGTGCACCAATCACGGCGAGTGCGAATCTGCATGCCCGAAGAACATCTCGATCGACTTCATTGCGATGATGAACCTGGACTACGTCAAGGCCCAATTCAAGAACTTCGTAAAGACAGGCCAGTAAGAAATTCCTCCCTTCAGGGGGGACAAGAGACGAGCGCCAGCGAGGATCTAGGGGAGACCGCGAGCCTGCGAGCCCGGCACGCGAAAGACCACCGCAAGACGAGCGCCAGCGAGGATCTAGGGAGGTCTGCGAGCCCGCGAGCCCGGAAACACGTCCTCCCTTCAGGGGGGACAAGAGACGAGCGCCAGCGAGGATCTAGGGGCGACCGCGA
>QMQC01000205.1 GCA_003648875.1 Actinomycetota bacterium | reverse complement strand
CCGACGCTCCATCGCCGCAGCGCGGCCTGGGTTACGAGAAGCACCAAACCGAAGGCCAGCAGGAACAGTCCCAGCCAGAAGATCCAGGCATACGGTCCCCAGAGGAGTGCATCTGCGAGCAGACGCTCACTGCCGGGGGTCGCGTACAGCAACGTGACCAGTTCAACGATCTGGAAATACATCGCAGCGGCTGTCGCAGCGAGGAGCAAACCACCCAGCCACTCAAACGCCCTTCGACCGATGAGCACCGAATCATCCTTCAGCACCCTGCGCACAATGGCAGTCAGCACGATCAGGTTCGCAAGTCCTGATGCGGCGGCGAGAACCAGGAAGTCTGGTCCCTGAAGGGATCCGAACCATCCGGGACGGCCCACCTGGATTCCGAACACGAGACCCTCGGTCGACAATGCGATGACGACAAGGGGGACGATGAAGATGGACAACCAGAACATCGTCCGACGATGCCTCTCACGCTCGGGCTCTGTGTCACCGTATCCGGCAGCCCACGTCCTGTGGTACCACCGGATCCCGGACGGGATGGTCGCCAGGTAAGCGGCATCGCGTCGCCCATCGAGATAGAAGTACACGAAGCTCGAAAGCAGCACTCCAACGGCCACCAAAGTGAATGTTCCGAAGAACGGTGACTGGGGTCGAACATACAGGAGCATGTTGAGGATCCCTCTGAGGGGCTTCCCGAGATCGAGAAGAACCGCCAGGAGGCCAACCATCAACGAGCAGACCGTCAGCAGCACCGCAAGCCGCGAGATCGGCCTCAACGCCTTGATGTCGAAGACCTGGGCGAATGCCACGAGCACGATGCCCGCAAGGCTCACGCCGATGAAGTATTCGACCATCACAACGTAGAGGCCCCACGTGGCACCACCCTGGGTGCCCGTGGTAGCCATTCCTGTCACGATCATGCCCTGGTTCGCCTCATAGAGGAAGGCAAGGACCCCGACGATCAGGACGACCATCGAAACCGCGGTGAACATGATCCACGCTCGGCTGAAGTTGCCGACGCCTTGGGGAAGCGACCTCTCAACTTTCGTATCAGTCACCATGTCACACCGTCGCTTTCGGTCGTTCGATCTCCGTCAGATCCCTCGAGGGAGGTTTACCACCCACGTAGTAGACGCTCGGTCGAGTGCCTGCCTCCTCAAGGAGCTGCCATGTCTGATTCTCTTGCAGGTATCTGCTCATGGGAGTATCAGGGTCATCCGTATCTCCGAACACCAGAGCATTGACCGGACAGGTGTCGACGCACGCCGGCTCGAGGCCCTTCTCGACCCTCTGGACACAGAATGTGCATTTCTCCATGACGCCCTTGGCGTGTCCGCCACCCGCGGTGCGACGCTGCTCGTCACCCCACAGCTCGTCGAGATCAGGGTTCTTGTACGGCGGCACCAGACCTCCGGTGATACCGTTGAGATTCTCATCCTTCCAATCGACGATCGCGTATTGAGCCTTCTCCGGCTTCTGCCAGTTGAAGTAGTTGACACCGTATGGGCATGCCAGTTCGCAGTAGCGACACCCGATGCATCGGTCGGCATCTGTGAGCACGAGGCCATCCTCACGCTTGAAGCGGGCCCCAACAGGGCAGACCTTCACGCACGGTGCATCGTCGCAGTGCTGACACGGCCTCGGCATGAAGCTCATCTCCGTGTCCGGATATGTGCCAGCCTCGAAGCGGAAGACATACATCCAGAAGTTGCCCTCGACCGTGTTGTTCTCGACCTTGCAGGCGACCATGCATCCACGGCACCCCTGACATTTGTTGAGATCAACGGCCATTGCGTATTTGGTCATCAGGCATCACCTCCCTTCGTAACCTTGACTTTCACTTGGAACACCTGGTCCGCCGTGGCACTCGTGTAGCCCTCCCCGGTGTAGTAGATCTCGTTCGCCGACGGACCCTGGCCCTCGTTCTGGGGATGGGTCCACATTCCGAAGTGGTGCGGCATTGCAACGGTGTCCGGACGAATCGAGTCGATCAGCGTCAGGGACGTCGTGAGTGAACGGGTCTCGCCTGTGATCGCGTTGTGCGACTCGACGGTGACCGTGTCGCCCTCCTTGAGCCCGAGCCGCTCTGCGGCCACCGGGTTCATGTCGAGCGGCGCACCGGGAGCGAGCTCAGCAAGCATCGGTACGAAACTTGTCCGTGTCTGTTTGTGCTCCACCTGGTGGTAGCTGAGCAGTATGAACTCGTACTCACTCGGTGATGAGTCCATCGTCAGCGGGCGCCAGGTCGGGAAGGCCGTGTAGTCCTGCCAGTAGATCTGGTCAGCACCCTTGTCGATCATCTGGCGCTGCACGTCGAGAAGGCTTTCTCCATACAGTCGATGGATCGCCCCGGCGAACGGTGTCTCTGCGGCATAGCCGTAGATCTTCTCCGGCTTCATTGGGCCTTTGACATAGACACCGTGGTTCGGGTCCTCGAAGTACGCCACACCCTCCTCGATTCCCTGGCTCTTGGCCCACTCATCGAATATGTGGCGGACCTCAGGCTTCTGGTCGAGCGGGAGAGCGAACTCCGTGTCGGTGAGCTTCAATTCCTTGTTGACGACCGACAGGTACCCGTCCTCGCCATACAGGACACCAAGCCGTTCAGTGAGGTCCATGTAGATGTCGATCTCGCCCCTGGACTCGAACATCGGCTCCATCGGTGGGATCCGAAGGGTGACGGCATCGGTGTACTGATCCGTGGCCGATATCGGGCCCTCGTACTTCTCGATCGTCGCCGCAGGGAGTACAACATCAGCGAAGTAGTCAGCGGTCTCGGACAACCATGGACTGATCACCGAGACGAACTTGAACTTCATGTAGGACTCGAGATACTCAGGCCGGCTGGGGAAGGCGGCGAGGGGGTTCACCATGTGCAGGATCGCAACCTCGGGAATCTCCTCCACACCGAATCGATCGGGGTCGTTCATGGTCTGTGCCACAACTCCGGGGTGTCCCGTGTTGATCGGGAAGTACTTGCTGTTCTTGAGCTGGAAGTCGTAAGGCGGATCCCCGATCTCGAACTTCTCGAATGCCGCATAGTTCTTGTGGATCTTCCACGTGAAGTCGACCATCTGGCCACCCGCGGCACCGACAGCGCCTACGAGCATCGGGACCATCGTGATCGCTCGCGCGGTCTGGAATCCGAGCTCCTGCTGCGTCATGTGGTACGCCATGATCCCGACGGGACGGTAGGGAACCTCGACGCCATCGACAACGATCGTCGATCCGATCTTGGCCTGCGAGCCGAATTCTTCCGCGACACGGCGGATCTGTCCAGCGGTCAGGCCTGTGATGTCTGCGGCCCATTCAGGAGTGTATTGCTCGACATGCTCGATGAAGAGCTGGAAGCCTGTCTTCACCTTCTCACCATCGACCTCGAACTCCCCTTCGAGTGATGGGCTGTCTGTCTCGCCGAACGGTACTGCGGCACCGGCTGCCGCGTCCCACACGAGTCCGATCTCTTCTGCCTCTTCGCCTTCACCGACGGTGGTCTTGAGGATCATGCCGTCGCTCTTGACGAGCATTGGAGCATTCGTATAGGTGGTCAGGTATGGGCGATCCAGATATCCTGCGGCGATGAGTTCACGGCAGAGCGCCAGTGCCATCACGAGGTCGGTTCCCGGCCGGATGGGCAACCAGCTGTCCGCGAAGGGCCCGGCACTCCGCAAACGTGGGTCGAGGTGGGTGATCTTCATCCCGCGTTCTCGAGCCTTGACCATGTGCCTTGGCCAGGTCAGCCAACAGAACTTGTTGCCACCGGCATTGGTGATGTTCCAACCCCACGACAGCATGTAGTCGCAGTAGCGGAAGTCCGGGTGCAGGACGGCGTGGGGGCCGAGGGTGTACTCGAGGGCGCGGTAGCCGGCGTCGGAGCAGAACGCACCGTGACCGACCTTGGTGGCTCCGGTTGACTTGACGAAGGCATCGTCATAGAAGTCCTTCGCCTTGCTTCGACCCTTCTGCCAGAGGACCAGCTTCGGGTTTCTGGCGCGAACCTCGTTGACCTTCTCTGCGACGAGGTCGAGTGCCTCGTCCCAAGATGCCCTTCGCCACTCTCCTGTCACGCCCTTCTCGTTGGTGCGAATGAGGGGCCACTTGACGCGGTTGGGGTCGTACACAGCCTGGATCTGTGCCTGGCCCTTCGGGCAGAGCGTTCCGACGTTTCGGGGATTCGTGGGATTGCCCTCGAATTTCACAACGCGGCCGTCGATGCGGCGCGCGATCATTCCGCAATCCTG
>QMQC01000204.1 GCA_003648875.1 Actinomycetota bacterium | reverse complement strand
TCGTCTCTCTCCGGAAGACCCTCAACATCGACATCGCCGGGCCACGGCTTCACCTCACGGGCGATCAGCGGGAAGGATTTGAGCAACGGGTTGCCGATGAAATCATCAGGGAGATAGAGCGGTATGAGGTTCGTATTGCCCTCGAACATGATCCCGAACATCTCATGGGCCTCACGCTCGTGCCATTCCGCGCCCCCGATGGTTGCGGTCAATGACCCGATTGTCGGGTCTTCCTTTGGCAGCGTCGAGAAGAAGACGACACCGTCGGCGCTGGTGACGGAGGACAAGCGGCACATGACCTCAAAGCGCTCCTCGAGCTCATCCGGTTCGGCGACGCCGTCACCAACCTCTGTCTCCTTGGACCAGTCGATGGCGGACAGCCACGAGAAGAAGGGCAGTTCCTTGCGAGCCTCGTTGATCGTATCGACCCACTTGTCCCGGTCAACGAAAACGCGGACGGTATCGAAGTCAACCGTGAACCCCTCAGCTCCGAGGCGCTCCGTGATGCCGGCTGCATAGTCCTCGAGCGGATTCGCGTCGGTGTCAGGGGCGGCGTCAGGCTGGTCGCTCATCGGCGCCCCTCCACTTCTTCTGCACGTCTTCGTTCGTGATCTTCTCCTGCAAGAGGACGATTCCTTCGAGCAGAGCCTCAGGGCGCGGAGGGCAGCCAGGGACGTAGATGTCAACGGGCATGAGCTGATCGACACCCTTTGTGACAGAGTACGAGTCCCAGTAGGGGCCACCTGAGTTCGCACACGATCCCATCGAGATGACGTACTTGGGCTCGGGCATCTGCTCGTAGAGGCGTTTCACTGCCGGAGCCATCTTGTCCGTCACGGTTCCTGCAACAACCATGAGGTCGGATTGTCTGGGTGATGCAGGGAGTGGCACGATTCCGAACCGCATGAAGTCGTAGCGCGGTCCGGCTACGGCCATCACTTCGATGGCACAGCACGCCAGGCCGAATTGGAAATACCAAAGGGAGTACTTGCGGGACCAGTTCAACAGCCAGGACAGCGGCTTTGGTGCGCCGAACTTCTCGATCACTCCCACTTGAGGACACCCTTGCGTATTGCGTAGATGAGGCCCAGAAGCAGGATCGCTATGAACACGAACATCTCGATGAGTGCGAAGGCGCCCCGGCCGATCGAGTCGAAGTACTCGAGTTGGGCAGCCCAAGGGAAGATGAACACAGCCTCAACATCGAAAATGAGGAAGAGAAGGGCAAAGATGTAGTACCGGATATGGCTCTGGTTCCAGCCCGTTCCGACGGGCTCGATGCCTGACTCGTAGGCGATGTCCTTGAGACCTCCAGGAGCCTTCGGGGCGATCATCTTGCTCATTCCCACCGCAGCACCGACAAGGACGGCGCCCATGATGATGAAGACCGCGACGGTGAGATAGTCGCCGTAATACTGATTGAGCACTTGGAGGGACCCTTCAAATTGGGTTCGGCGGTTCGCCGCCAGCGGGGCAGGATTGTACTTAGCCCGATGTCCCAACTCCAATCTCTTGAGCAGAAGCCAGAAGTCAGAATGCTTCGCTTTCAGGAGTCGGGCGAATGCGGCCTTCGACGGTCTACCGTTTGAAGGAATGAACATCGCCGTTCCTGACTATGAGGGCAAGAGCCTGATCAATCTCGTTGCCGAGTTGGAGCATCGGCTCACGGGTGGGGCGATCGCGCCGCGGCTGACCCGGGAACTGCGCGAGAAGATTCCCGAAGCCGAGACCTACGTGCTCGTGCTGTTCGACGGGCTTGGAAGTCACCAGCTCGGTCATCCGGCTGCGATTGATCTTGCCGCCTCGCAGCGGGCCTCGATCGACGCTCCGTTTCCCTATACGACAACGGTGAGCCTCTCCTCCATCGCCACAGGACGCCCACCCAGCCAACACGGCATCCTTGCGTATCAACTCTGGATGGAACAAGTACAACGAGTGGTCAACACGATCCACATGACGACGCTGTGGGGTGAGGCCCTCGACCTCGACTACGAATCGATCCTGCCTGGTCCAAACCTGTGGGAGAGGCTGAAGGAGGCAGACGCTGAGCCGATCGCAGTTCAGCCAGGCCACTTCGACCGAACACCCCTGACGCGAACCTTGTACCGGGGCGCACAGTTCCGGCCGTACTGGTCCGAGCAGGAAGCCGTCGAGGTCGTCGTCAGCGCGGCATCCGAACCCGGACGCCTCGTCTTCCTGTACGTCCCCCACGTCGACTTTGCGGCTCATGTCGGCGGTCAGAACTCCTCTGAATACGACGAAGCCATGGAGACAGCGAACACCGTGTGGAAGGTGTTGACGGAAACGCTGCCTGACACGGTGACACTCATCGGAACCGCAGATCACGGCCATGTGGACATCGCAGAGGACCACAAGGTCCGACTCGGCGAGAACGCAAACAAAGGTCGAATCCTCTACGGCGTGGAGCGCGCCCTGTTCGTCAAGGGCGACGGGGCAAAGCTCGGAGACGGAATCCCCGCAACATGGGTGCCGCACGACGATCTCCCCGATGTGTGGGGCCCCGGACCCTTGCACTCATCCTTCGAAGAACGACGGCCCGATGGCATCCTGTTCGCAGAAGACAATTTCGCCGTTTTCCATAAGCACAGCAATGACCGCCTTGTCGGCTACCACGGCGGCCTCATGGCAGAAGAACGAGAGATACCGCTCCTTGTGCGTCAGGGCATTGGCTGATAAGTCATTTTGGAAATAGTCCTCGAATTTTTCAGCTTGTTTGAAAGAATTATCTGTAACACTTCGGTGTTCAATGCGTCTTGAAAGGGTACTTATGGGGCACCAATCGAACGACGCGAGGAAGGCGCTTCGTGCGTACGCACGGCACCTTCAATCAGCCGCTGGCAGCAGTGCTGTTGTCTCGTCCGTCGGTACCTCCAAGCAAGACGACGCATCGACCCAGTTTTCTGGCTCCGGTGCCCCTCACCAGTTGGCCATTGCGGCTGTCGTCATATGCGTCGTCTTGCTTGGAGGTATCGGATTTGCCTCTGCCACAAACACCACGCCAACCGCAAAGGGACGACACGCGGTTTCCGTTTCTGCACGATCAGCCTCCGTCGTTGCAGCGTTCGCCCGTACCGGTACCGTCTCAACCACCCAAGCGGTCCGAGCGTTCAACGATCTGGGCATGGCTCGATCCGCGAGCGCACTTGATGTCGCTGCCGGTACGGGCATCGACTCTTCGCCTGAAGTGCAACAAGCGCTCATGTACCTCATCGCGGCTGTACATGAGAAGCTGACATCGAACGGGTACGTGAGCGAGTTCGACTTCGACATCGGCGCAGCGGTCTATTCGCTCGAGGCAGTTGTGGTGCGTCCGCCTGGTCTCAGCGCCGACTGGGTGCCACCCGGTCTCGGTGGGACACCTCCCGGCCAGGATGAATGCTGGACTCCGCCGGGTCAGAACGACGACTTCCAGGCTCCCGGCCAGGACCCGGGCTTCGCTCCGCCGGGGCAGGAGGACGAAGGTCCATCAAACAGCGCCTCGGATAAGGCGACGGGTGGAGGCAAGGGCACCGCGCCGGGCCTCAGCAAGGACAAGCCGGGCACGGGCGGGGGGAGCCCATGATGTCCTCCCAGCCCCTCGGTGACCAGTTCGAGATAACGGAATTGACCGTGGCTGCGGCCCAACGAGGCAACCACGAGGCGATCGGTGCTCTCGGGTCCGACGCATTCCGCAGGACGGTGGCGTTCTACAGATATACCGGTTTGTCCCCGGATCACGCCGAGGACCTCGCCGCCGACGCGGTCGAGCACATCATTTCGAAGCTCCCCACGCTCAAGAAAGCATCCGCATACGACGCGTGGATGTGGACAGTCACCCGCAACCTCCTCCGATCCTGGTGGAGATCACGCAAGACACGCGACGTGCTCGAGCCGATCTCCCCTTCGCCAGCGACACCGGACGAGGTCGCTATCCTCCATGAGGAACACGAGCAGATCGTCCGGGCGCTCAAGATGCTCAGCCTGAAGGACCGTGAGCTTCTGTGGCTCCGAGAGGTACTCGAACTCGACCACCGTACGATCGCCCATCGCGTCGAATCGAATGCTGCATCGGTTCGAGTGGCCTGCCACAGAGCCCGCCAACGGCTGGAAGCTGCCTACAGAACAGTAGAGGGGTAAGAACGATGAAGGCACACAAACCCAGAAAAGAGCGCGGCGTTTCACTCGTCGAGATGGCGATCGTGATGCCGCTATTCATCCTTCTGCTGTTCGGCAGCATGGAG
>QMQC01000203.1 GCA_003648875.1 Actinomycetota bacterium | reverse complement strand
AGTTTCCGGCGCGCTCCTCGTGAAGTTGTTCGGACGGTCAGAGTTCGAGCACGACCGGTTTGCCACACATGCATCCCAGGTCCGAGATCTCGGCATCACGCAGGCAACGATCGGTCGTTGGTTCTTCATGGCACTCGGTCTCGTTGCGGCACTTGGCACCGCTGCAACCTTCTGGCTCGGTGCTGTGTTCGTCATCAATGGAACGCTGACCGTTGGGACAATCGTCGCACTCAGCGCGTATCTTGGCTCGCTGTACGGACCGATGTCAGCCCTTGCGAATGCGAGGGTCGAGTTCACCACATCTCTCGTGTCTTTCGAGCGTGTCTTCGAACTGCTCGACATGCAGATCGACCTTGGAGAGGCTGAGGATCCGGTGGAGGTTGATCACATTGTTGGTCGTGTCGAGTTCGATGATGTCTGGTTCAGTTATGACGCCGGGATGTCCTCGGGCCTCGAGTCGGTGGCTCGGTTCAGCTGGGGGGAGTTCGGCAGGACCGATGGCGGAGAGCAGCGCGGACCAGGAGGTTGGGTGCTCCAGGGCGTGTCCTTCACGGTCGAGCCGGGCGAGATGGTCGCACTCGTCGGACCATCGGGCGCCGGAAAGACGACCTCGACGTATCTGGTCCCCAGGTTGTACGACGCTTCTCGAGGGCGGGTCCTCATCGACGGCATCGATGTGAGGCAACTCCGGTTGGATGCACTTGCTCAGGCGGTTGGCGTGGTTACACAGGAGACATATCTGTTCCATGACACGATTGAGGCGAACCTCAGATACGCCAAGCCAGATGCGAGTGAGGATGAGCTCAGGGCTGCGGCCGAGGCGGCGAACATTGCTGAATTCATCGATTCGCTGCCAGAAGGCATGGGCGCTCGGGTCGGCGAACGCGGTTACCGACTCTCGGGAGGAGAGAAGCAGAGGATGGCGATCGCCAGAGTCATTCTCAAGGATCCGTCCATCCTGATTCTCGACGAGGCGACATCGCACCTCGATGCTCGCTCAGAGGCGCTCGTGCAACAGGCCCTCGAGCGCATCATGGAGAACCGCACTTCGTTGGTGATTGCTCATCGACTCTCCACGGTGCTCACTGCAGACAAGATCGTTGTGATCGACGACGGACAGGTGCAAGAGGTGGGAACTCACGCAGAGTTGCTCGAGCAAGATGGTCTGTATGCGACGCTCTTTGAAACGCAGTTCCGAGATGCCCCGGTGTCGCGATGATGCGACGATGTCTGGGGTCGTGGTGAATGATGCCGTTGGTCAACTCATCTCTGGTTCTCGCGACGTCTCTTGCTGTCGCTCTCAGCGGATGTATGGGTTCAGCGCTGACAGTCCCCGAGTACGCATCAGCACTCGAGGGTGCGACTGATGTCTACATCGCGGAGTCCCAGGCGTTGTCTGGAACATTTCACAGGACGGTCGAGGACGAAGTCGCGAGGATCGTGAGAGAGGGTGCCGACGACGCTCTCAGCGAGGCGACGGATATCACCAAGCGCGAGATGGTGCTGTATCTCGTCCTTCTTGAAGATGCGATGAGCCGGTACGTCGAGCATCTGTCGGAGATCCCGCCACCCGGCGGAGTCGAAGAAGAGCATGTTGACTATCTGGATGCCGTCAAGTCGGTGCGCGGTGCAATGCCGGCCACACGCTCATCTGTTGATTCAGCCTCTCATCTGGATGGAATCGAGGATGCAATAGCTGGTTCAGGGTTCCAGGATGGCCAGCTCAGACTGACAACCGCGTGCCAATCGCTGGAGGAGTCGGTCAGGGCTGAAGGGACGGGAGTCGACCTCGGCTGCACGCGATCAGCGACAAACAGCTGACGATTGCCGACGACGGATTGCGGAAAGCGTACCTACGCCGATACGGCGGGCTCGGTTCCCGGATGAAATACGGTTGGGTTTTCGGCGCTCTCGACGTTCTCGATGTTCTCGAGGGTCTTGCGTGCCTCAGGGACGACCAGGACCGGTCTGCCTGACTCGATCATCACTCTGGCTGAAACACTCTCCCAGGCATCACGATCGAAGATCTGCTTGGTCGCGCCGAGGATGACGACATCTGCGCCGAGGTCGTCCGCAGCCAGTGATATCGCTGCAGCAGGGTCTGCGCCTTCAAGCACCTGAACATCGCAGGGTATGCGTGCGGCCTCGAGGGCCTGGCGCACGGGGTCCGTGATACGGTGTCCGCGCTCGATCAGATAGGAATCGACGACGGATTCAGATGACTCACGGTGTGTTGAATCATGAAGAGGATGCCAGTCGTCTGCGCCGAGATCCTCGAGAAAGGACCGGGGCACCTCTACGACGGTCGTGACGGTCACGGAGCCTGTTCCACCGATGAGGTGCCTGGCGAATTCGACAACAGGTTCAGGCGAAAGGGCTCCGGCGGTCGCAACGAGAACGTGCATCCCGCTGAGCTTAGGTCGAATTCAGTGTTCTTGCCCGATGCGCGATCGCTGTGGGTGCGGATAGTGGATTCAACAATGCAGCAAGGGAAGCTGGCAGTTATGGACCGAGGAACTCCTCGGAGTCCTTGAACCCAGGGAAACCCGCGTTGCTCCACGCTGTGAACGCTTCGGAGTTCGGGACGTCCTCGTCGCGCTCCGTCGCAAGGCCGAGCCGGAATGAGAGGAAGTCGCAATATGCCTGATAGGGATCGAATCCAGGGAGTACCTCAGAGATCTGGACGATGAGAGGCTCGAACACAGATGCACGCCACTTCATCGCTGCGACGTTCTTTCCTGTTGCTGACGTGCCACCAAACTTGGCTTCGTGGTAGGCGAGATCTGAGAGGATGATCCGCGCCTGGTTCTCTGAGACGTCGACACCGATCATCTCGCGCAGCTGCTCCGAGTGGTATTGACGGCCACCGACCCTCACTCGGATCTTCACGTTCATTCCGTTGTCGACAGGGATCAGGTCGATCTCCTCAACGGCGAATCCAAGCCCATGCAGACGGTCGATGCGTTGTCGAATTCGGTAGTGGTCACCAGCACTCACAACGAGGGAGGTTGTCAACTCCTTCCATAGGCTGTGGTAGCGCGATGCGATCTCGTCTCCCAGGAGCATGTCGGCATCATCAAGGCTTGCGCCATGTTGCGCAGCGATGTCCGCCATCTCGCCTGCAACATTGATCCTCATGATCTCGATGTCCTCGTGACGTTGTCCGCGAGAGAGGCTGTCGTAGATCCGCGACGTTTCTGCGTCGATCATGATCGCTTCAATCGACGATGCATCCCACCGGTACAAGATGTTCGACAGCGAGCAGTCTCCCCAGAACATCCCATTGAGATGCAACTCGACCAAAAGGCCTGCGAACGAATCGAGCAGCGCATCTCGTCTCGACCCGAATCCGATTCCGCTGATCAGGGAGCGATATGTGAAAGCGTTGCTCACATACTGTGTGATCACGGCACCGGCCCATTGCGCGTGTCTGTCGACCCATGGTCGCTCAACGTGCCCGACGGCCATTGCTGTGTGGCGAGTCCGTCCCTCCATTGAGCGTAGGATTTCGAACTCATGACGCGAAAGCACCGGTGACATCTCCTTGATGGCGTATATGCCCTCGAGGTACGCCACGAATACAACCTCGTGGCGGTGTATGCCGGTTGGCATCTCGACGAGACGGTCAGATCTCCATTCGTTGATGGGTCGCGACCAGTCCAGATCCACGAAGTCGGGGTGTCCCTGGCGAGTGTGGATCCGTGGGGTCCGCTGCATCAGTCCGCATTCTCGAGAGGTGTGAAGGCTCTCAGCTCGGTGAGCAACGCTTGGATCTCCTCGATTTCGGAGGCATGTTCCTCTTCGAGCATGCGATTGATCGTCGCGCTGTATGCGCCCGGGTCCGAAAACCCCTTGGTCAGATGCTTCTCTGCGTAGCCCTTTGCTACGAACTTCCCCCTGATCTCTTCGAGTCTGAGTTCGAGCATCGATATCTGGGTCTCAACCGATCGTGGGTGTCTGGTCGCGGCCCCGATTTGCTTGGCCTCGGCCCTCAGCCGTTCTCGCTGCTCGATCAGGCCGACTCGTGCCTGGTCGTCCTGACCGATCGCGCCGAGGCTCTCCGAGATGGCCATGATCTGGTTGAGGATGTCATCGATATCTGATGGCACGACTATCTCCCACTCCGGCGTGCGGTCCTCGGAAGGGTATACCCCCTGTATCCGGATCCGAACCCCCTTTCGCGCAAGACCGGGGCGATGTCATGGTCATGGATCGGATCTCCGTCTATCTGCTCCACGGATGCCCT
>QMQC01000202.1 GCA_003648875.1 Actinomycetota bacterium | reverse complement strand
TCTGCTCCACGGATGCCCTTCCATGCGCAGAAGCGAGGGCTTCAATACCCTCGGCAGAACGATCGGCGTCCTGCGAGAAGAGGCACACCCTCTTCCCTGATCGATCCATCCACGCGACGGGGGAACCGTTGTTGATCGCAACCCTCGAACCAGCGGTGCGAGTTGGTCTGCCTCGAGTGTCGGGCCATGCAAGGATGCCACCGAACGGGTTGGCCGGGTCTGTGGATGCAAGGACGAAATTCCCGGTGTCCTCGGTCACTCGAAGCCGATCGATGGCGCCGGGAAGACCGAATTGCGCTCCCCCGAGGCCTTCGATGAAGTAACCACGACGAATCTGACCCACGTCCTCGAGACCGGACAAAACGGGATAGAGGGCGGTGAATCCTCCGGGGATGGCCTCGGCGAGAACGACATCGCGCATGATGATGCCGTACCGGTCAAGAAGCATGTTGATTGTGGCGATCGCTCTCTCCTCAGCCGTGGGGTCCGTTGAGCGAAGGCTCTCCGTGAGGTACCAGCGTCCGGATGCGTGCGGAGGTGTTGCTGTTGGCAGCTGTCGACGCGAGGTCGGTCTTCGACGTTTCGATGTGAACGCTCGGAGCGCACCGATGGAATCACATGTCACGAAGCCGCTCCAGACGAGGTCCCAGATCGCCTCGGCGACATCATCGGGCTCGCCACCACCTGCGGCGTTGTACAGGCCATGGAAGAAGGATGCTCCCTGGTCGGCAAGGTGCCCGAGAATCGCAGCGTGGACTCGTGAGTCCGGAACCGAGTCGGACGGTGGTGGGGCGAGCAGTGGGTAACTGTCGCGCAGATACAGCGCCACCTTCCCATCGCGGGTCCCGAGTGGCTCTCGACCCACCCAGACGATGTCCCCCGTCGCCAGGGCAGCGTCGAGGTCTCGTTCCGGATCTTCAAGCCTCGCTGTGAGAATGTCCGTCTCGAGGATGCTTGCAGGCACGACGGCACCGGCGAGTTGTCGGACGGCATCGACGAGCGAAGTTGCCCCCTCCCTGTCCACCCGTTGCCAAGCAGGGAGGAATCGTGTGTATGCGTCACGATCGACAGCTTCGACCTGTTGAGCAAGGGTGGCCAATGTACGCCTTCGCAGCCGTCGGAGAACCTCGATCGAGACCCACTCGCGCTCACTGCCACCCGGCCGATAGGCGCCAGCAGTGAGCTTCCCATCGTGTTCGAGCCTGGCGAGGATTTCAACGGTCGTTGAGACCGCCAGTCCGAGGTTCCCTGCGGCTTCATCAGATGTGAACGGGCCGTGTGTTCGTGCGTATCGCCCAACGATGTCACCCAGCGGGTCGGCGACAGGTTCGAGGAAATCGGTTGCGACACCCTGTGGCGGATGGATGCCGATGGCGTCCCTGAGTCGTGCAACATCTTCGACGGCTATGTACCTGTCCGCACCGTTCACCCGCAACAGGATCGCCCTCCCCGCTCGAACGAGCTCGTCGAGCCAGGCTTCTGCCTCTTGCGGCTCTGCGGTTCTGCGAGCCACTTCGTCGAAGGTGAGCGGACCCACATCGCGGAACATGTCCGAAATGGCATCGGCAGATCTCACTCTTCGATCATCGGAAAGGTGCTGAAGGTCGGCCTCAACCGATGCGATGGTTTCTGTGTCGAGAAGCTCCCGGAATTCGGGTTCCCCAAGCAGATCAGCGAGCAGGCTGCGGTCGAGCGCAAGCGCCGCAGCTCGGCGTTCCGCAATCGGTGCGTCGTATTCGTACATGAACGAGGCGATGAAATCGAACATCAGTGACGACGCGAAGGGCGATGGCCTGTCCGTGTCCGTCTCAACCACACGCGTGGTCCGCTTGTGAATGTCGGTGAGCACTTCCCTCAGGGCAGGTAGGTCGAAGTAGTCCTGCATCACCTCCCTGTACGTCTCAAGCATGATCGGGAAGGATCCGTAGTTGCGGGTGACTTCGAGAAGGTTGGCTGCTTTGCGTCGTTGAAGCCAGAGAGGTGTTCGTGATCCGGGGCGTCTTCGGGGGAGGAGCAGAGCGCGGGCTGCAGCTTCACGGAACTTCGAGCTGAAGAGGGCCGAATCTGCGACCTCCGAGATCAGCTGTTCCTCGACGTCATCGGGGTCGAGGTAGACGAGCGTCGTGTCCGGCGGTGTGTCGGCGTCAGGGAAGCGAAACAGGATTCCATCGTCTGACCAGATGACATCGAGCGGCGATCCGGTCTCTCTTCTGAAGCGGTTTCGCACCGCGAGGGCCCATGGCGCATGCACCCGCCCACCAAAGGGTGAGAGGAGCACGATCCGCCAATCGCCGATCTCGTCCTTGAAGCGTTGTACAACGATTGTGCGGTCTGTGGGAAGATGCCCGGTTGCGGCAAGCTCCTCCGCCAGGTACGACGTGAGATTGTCCGCCGCCCATTGGTCGAGCCTGTAGTCGGCAACGAGTCTTGAGGATGCTTCGGGGGTGTCGAGACTCCCGATCTCGCGTATGAAGGCTCCAACCGCTCGCCCGAGTTCGAGAGGCCGACCGGGAGCGTCGCCGTGCCAGAACGGCATCTTTGCGGCAGGTGCACCGGGAGAAGGCGTAACGATCACACGATCGTGGGTGATCTCATCGATACGCCAGGTGGATGAGCCGAGAATGAATGTATCGCCCTGCCGCGATTCGTACACCATCTCCTCATCGAGCTCCCCAACACGGCCGCCGTCGGGCAGATGCACCGTGTACAGCCCACGGTCCGGAATCGTTCCGGGGTTCGTGACAGCGAGAAGCTTGGCGTTGGATCGGGCAGAAATCGCCCCCGTCGTGCGATCCCACACGACGCGTGGTCGGAGTTCGGCAAAGTCATCCGACGGATAGCGGCCCGAGAGCATATCGAGCACTGACTCGTACGTCTGGCGCGTGAGGCTGCGGAACGGGTACGCACCTCGGAGAAGATCGAAGGCTTCATCCACGTCGAGGGTGCCTGTCACAGCCATTGCTACGAGCTGCTGAGCGAGCACATCGATCGGGTTCTGAGGTATGGAGGTCGACTCGATTTCTCCGCTGTACATGCGGTCAACAACGACGGTTGTCTCGAGGAGGTCGCCTCGATGCTTCGGAAAGACTTTTGCCACCGAAGGCGCACCGAACTGGTGCCCCGCCCTTCCGACACGCTGCAGTCCCCGAGCAACGGAGGAAGGAGATTCGACGAGGACAACGAGGTCAACCGCAGCCATGTCGATACCGAGCTCGAGGGTTCCCGTGGCTACTACGCCCTTCAGCTCTCCTCGCTTGAGACGATTCTCGATGTCGAGGCGCCTCTCCCTCGACACAGAACCGTGGTGGGCTTGCACTATCTCGTCATCTGCAAGGCGGTTCAGTTCGGCCGCAAGGCGTTCCGCCAGGCCGCGGCTGTTGACGAAGAGAAGCGTTGATCTGTGGTCGTTCACGAGACGAAGCAGCTTGGGGTAGACCGCGGGCCAGATGGATCGTTTCCGAGCGCCGGCCTGGTCCGGTGCGTCGGCCTCCGGCCGAGTCATGTCTGAAACGGGCACGACGATCTCGATGTCGAGGGTCTTGTCCGAAGGCGTGTCCACGATCGTCACTGGACGCGGCTCCCAGGCGCCGTTCTCGACGGTTCCTCCCCCGAGGAATTGGGCAAGGGTATCGAGCGGGCGTTGGGTGGCCGATAGGCCGATTCTCTGGGGTGGAGCATGTGTCAGGTCTGTGAGTCGTTCGAGGCTGATTGCGAGGTGTGAGCCTCGCTTCGTGCCCGCAACGGCATGAATCTCATCAATGATCACTGTGTCCACCGCGGCAAGGATCTCGCGAGCCTTGGACGTCAGCATCAGATACAGGCTCTCAGGCGTGGTGATGAGAAGATCCGGCGGGTGGGAGAGCATGGCCTGTCGCTCTGACTGCGGCGTGTCCCCGGTTCGCATCGCGACCGAGATCGACGGGGACTCGACTCCGAGTTTCCGGGCCTCGACGGCTATGCCGCTGAGCGGTGCCCTGAGGTTCCGCTCTATGTCATACGCCAATGCTTTGAGTGGAGACACATACAGGATCCGGCAACGCTGGCGGTCCGGGGGAGAGGGGCTCGAAGCCAGACGGTCGAGAGCCCACAGAAATGCTGCCAAAGTCTTTCCCGACCCGGTCGGAGCGTGGATGAGCGTGTGGTTCCGCGCAACAATGGAATGCCAGCCCTGGTCCTGTGCCGGTGTCGGTCGATCGAACGCCGCGTTGAACCAGGCGGCCGTCGTCTGGGAGAAATGGTCGAGTCCGGACACGTTCGCAGGCTA
>QMQC01000201.1 GCA_003648875.1 Actinomycetota bacterium | reverse complement strand
GGTGGATTCGAGATCTTGAAGCCTTCATCCGTGGGGCGATTGAGGCCTCAATCCCGATCTTTGGCATCTGCTTCGGGCTTCAGGTGATTGCTACCGCCCTCGGCGGTGTTGTCGAGAAGTCGGAACGCGGCTGGGGTGGTGGAGTGCACATGATGAAGGTTCTGGAGAGGCGACCGTGGATCGACAATTCCACGGGATCCGTTTCCTTGATCACGAGCCACCAGGATCAGGTTGTGATGCTCCCTCCGGGAGCGTCGGTTGTAGGGTCGAGCGATCACTGCCCGAACTTCCTGGTCGAGTTCGCACCGGGTGTCGTCGGCATTCAGGGGCACCCGGAGTTCGAAGCGCCTTTTGCCGGTGCCATCTACAGCAACCAGCGAGAACTCTATGGGACGCTGGTCGATGAAGCGATTGCTTCGCTGAGTCAATCCACCGATTCGCAAGCCGTCGCCATGTGGATCCGCGCAATTCTGGACCAGGCATCGGTAGGGGCCACCGTCTCGCGGTAGGTACGACGTGACCAGCCGCTCTGCTCATCCTCAGAAGCCAGATGTCCGGTGTCTGGCATCTGAACCGAATACGTGAAGTCCTCTCTTCAGTACGGAGCAGGCAGGCTTCTGCCCGTCTCGAGGACAGTCTTCATGCCCGAAACGATATAGGGGAATCCGCTAACGAAATCTGTGTATGTCTTGGATCCGACAGGTGTGTCGTAGAGCTCGATGGTGAGCTTTGATGCGCCGTTGAAATCCTCGACACGCCAGATCTCTCTGGCAGGTCCTTCGGCGACGAGTTCCTCATCCCACAGCGCCTGAAACGTCATCTCAACCATCTTCCCCTGGTCGATGGAAATGATCGTGCCCTCCGAGGCGACTCGGCCATCCGGGTACATGTACCTAATACCGGCGCCCTCCTCCCAGGATGACTCGACTCGTGTTCCGTAGAAGTACTGCTGGGTGACGTCCCCATCGACGATGGCGTTCCACACGACGGCGGGCGAGACGTTGATGATCACCTGATAGACGTGATCGGGCACGGCGCGTGCAGCCTCGATCTCGAGGTCGGACTTCAATTCAGTCATGGTGCGTACCCTTCGTTCTGTGTACTTGGTGATCCATCTTTGGTGGACCATCTGGATTGGGACAGGGTTCAGATAGTGGAGCTTTCGTCTCCCATCCCTGTGGGTGGTAACCAGGCCAGCTTCCTCGAGAACCGCCAGATGGTTCATCACACCAAAGCGAGTCATCTGGGGCAGCAGCTCCCCCAGCTCACCAAGGGACTGGCCGTCATGTGCGAACAATGCATCGAGGAGGAGACGCCTCGAGGGGTCGTTGAGTGCCTTGAATACATCGTCGTCCACGGCATCGAGTGTATGTGAGTAAACACTCACCTGTCAATGTGTGGGTCTGCCTTCTGAAGGCGAGGCGATGCGACTTCTGTCAATACAGGAACATCGGCTTTCCCATGACGTGTCTGATCTTGGGCCGATACGCCTCAACGTCGTAGAGCTCATCGACGTCGACCCGTTTGACACCTTCGCTGGTCATTGTGATCGGCACACTCGTATAGGTGCCTCCGCGTAACGCAACCATGCGACCGGAAGAGCCCTCGAGCGCGAGGTCTGCAGCCATGTTGGCATAGTTCGTTGCAACCATGAGGTCGAGTGAGTCGGGTCGCCCCGATCGCATGAGATATGCAATCTGCTGGTAGATGATGTCCTCTCCCGTGAACTCCGTGAGCAGCGAGCCTGTCATGGCGCCGATGCCTCCGAGTTTGCGATGTCCGTACGCATCCTCGGATCCGGTGAGCATCATCTCACCCTCAGCGAGGGTTGCGCCCTCTGAGATCGTCATCATCGCGTAGTTCGACGAGTTGTTTGCCTTGTCCTCAACCAACATCGCACCAAGCCGTTCAGGGTCGAAGGGAACCTCAGAGATCACCGCCCGATCGACTCCTGAGAGGTACGCGGTGATGAGGCTGGTCTCACCTGAGTATCGGCCGAACAGCTCGACCACAGCAATCCGCTCGTGGCTTCCTGTGCTCGTCCGCAGGTTGTGGATGAAGTCAACGCCTCGTGTCACCGCGGTGGAGAAACCTATGCAGTAGTCGGTGCCATGGACGTCGTTGTCCATCGTCTTGGGAATAGCGACGACCGGAACACCCTCGCGATGCATACGGAGTCCGTACGACAGGGTGTCGTCACCACCGATGGGAATGAGTACGTCGACCTTGAGGGCGTCGAGCACACGAATTATGTGTTCGGTCAGATCGTGAGGGCCCTCCCCTTCGACCGTACCCGAGAGGAAATCCGGAACGTCACTGTCATGAACCCTGCTTGGATGTGTCCGGCTCGTGTGGAGAAAGGTGCCTCCGGTGCGATCCACGGTGCGAACGACTTGAGGATCGAGTTCGATGGTGTTCTCAGTAATCGAGTCTGGATCATCCGGGTTGGAATCGAGGAAGCCACCCCAGCCACGCCGAATGCCGACAACCTCATGACCCTTTTCCGCTACCCGGTTTACGACGGCCTTGATACATGGATTGAGTCCGGGTACATCACCCCCTCCCGTCAGGATTCCGATGCGCATTGGGTCAGCTCTCAGTTGACAGTTCTGAGTTCACAGTAGGCGACTGCCCAACACGTGATGGCTGTCAAGAGATCGTTCCTTCGGCGCGATGCCGGTCGCGGTGACTCCACCACTCCTGCTCAAGCATCGACCAGATCGTGTGATCGAGCCATTGCGTTCCCACTTTCACCTCGTGTCGCAGGGTGCCCTCCTGAACGAACCCGAGCTTCTCTGCGATTCGATCGGAAGCGACATTCCCCACAGCGATTCTGAGCTGCACCTTGTGAAAGTCCATCTCCTCGAATCCGATCTGCATTGCCCGCGTAGTGGCTTCGGCGCCGAATCCCCGCCCTGTTTCATCCGATCGGATCCAGTAGCCAACCTCCCCAATACGGTTCTGCTGCGAGGTCGGCCACACGGAGACATTTCCGATGTGCCTGTTCGGATCGTCGATGGTCCGGATCGTGAAGTCGAATGCCCGCCCCTCGGCCCAGGCGCCAACGGATTCGCGGATGAACCTCTGTGCGGAGCTTCTGTCATAGCCCTCCACCCATGGCAGCCACGGTTGCAGGTCATCGAGGGACGTGGACACTGCTTCGTGCATCGCGGCAACATCTCTTCGTCTGAACGGACGAAGCATCAGACGCTTCGTGTACCTCGGTTGGCTGTGCACGTGTGTCGCCATCGAACCCAGCCTATCTCGATAAGCTCGTCGAATGGACACATGGTCTCTTCTGAAGGCTCTGCCACCGGTCGTGGATCCGCCCGGTGCGGAATATGCCGTTCTCGTCCCCTTGTATGAGGACGATGCCGGGGACATCCGTGTCGTCCTGACCCGACGTCCAGACCACATGCCCACCCATCCGGGAGATGTCGTGTTCCCTGGTGGTCACAGGGAGGACGGGGAGGAGCCGATCGGTACTGCAAAGCGGGAGGCATGGGAGGAGATTGGCCTTCCTCCCGAGAATGTCCTCGAGATTCTTGGAGGCCTCGAGCCGGTTACGACGCGGAATCGAACCAAACCGATCGTTCCTGTTGTCGCTCGCATCTCTCGTCCTGCCGAGTTCGTTGCTGATCCCAGAGAGGTGGATGCGATCATCGAGCCTACGATCGCGGAATTGTTGGATGAATCACGTTGGGTGACCCGTGACTGGTTCGGCCATGAACTGTGGTTCTTTGAGTTCTCCGAAGGGATCCTCTGGGGAGCGACAGCGTTCATGATGCGCGACCTGCTTGGCTACCTTCGGTAGCCGGTGCACAGTTCATGGTTGACAGTTCACAGTCAGAATCGAGAACCAAGAACTGTCAACCGAAGACTGTGAACTCTTCACTGTCTACTGTGAACTGAATGCACATGCACATGACACCTGAGGAGTTCCGCGAGAACGGGTATGCCGTGATCGACTGGATAGCCGAGTACATGGAGCGGGTCGATGACCTGCCGGTGATCCCTGATGTCTCCCCGGGTGACATTGCGGCAAGACTCCCGGATCGTGCACCTGAGACAAGTGACGGGTTTGCGTCCATGCTCGCTGATCTGGACGAGATCGTGATGCCGGGCATCACTCACTGGCAATCACCGAACTGGTTCGCCTATTTTCCGGCGAATGTCTCGGGTCCGTCGATACTCGCTGAGCTTGTCGCTTCGGGCCTCGGACAACAAGGCATGCTGTGGTCCACCTCCCCCGCGACAACTGAGATCGAAGCCAGTGTGTTGGATTGGCTTGTGGATCTGATGGATCTGCC
>QMQC01000200.1 GCA_003648875.1 Actinomycetota bacterium | reverse complement strand
TGAACGGGGTGGATGCCCGCTGTGAACGCGATGTGCCACGGGTCCATCGGATCGTACGACCAGGTGACCTCGTCATTGCGGGCCTCAGGTACCAGATCCAACCCGTTCTGGAGCCATGACCACGCAGGATCAGGACCAACGGTGACGTCGACCGAGCGCTGCATGACATAGGCGAGGCGGAACGATTCGATCATGTTCGCTCCGATCCCGTCGGTTCCCAGTGCAACCGGGTTCGAGAACCGTGCCGGGTTGGCGTAACCGACGCCGTTGTTCAGGTTCGAACGCGGATTGTGGAGGATCGTCCCCTTGAGGTCGTGGTCACTGCGAAGGTACACACAGTGGCTGAGCAGCCACCGGTCATTCGTCAAACCGGCGAGCCGCTCGGGTGCATCGGTGTCTCCTGGACCCTCGGCAACATGGATGTGGACCCCAACTCCGTACTCATCTGCGAGCGCGGCGGCACCGTGGAGCGACTCGTCGCTGCATGTGAACGCCGCATGCACGCCGACAAGGCACCGACCGCCCTCGTCCATGAACCGCTTGTTCTCCTCAAGACCCCGACGGGCGCCATCGGCTCCGTTGCGGTCCGAGACTCCGTATCCCGTCACCACCCGGACGCCAACCTCTCGGCATGCGTCGGCGATGACTGAGAGCGATCCCTCGATCGCGTTCGGTGTTTCGTTGTGGTCGATTATCGCCGTCGTGCCTGATTCGAGAGCCTCGAGAGCCCCGAGCTTCGCAGACCATTCGAGCATCTCGAGATCGAGTGCAGCGTCGAGGCGCCACCACACCTGTTCGAGGATCTCCTGGAAGTTCGCCGCAACCTTCGGCGGCGCAGGCATGCCCCTTGCAAGTTCGGAATACAGATGGTGATGTGCACAGACGAGTCCTGGGGTTACAGCGGTCATTCAGACACCTATCTCGAGTGGTTGATGGACACTTATGGGAAGTCGTGTTCTCCATTTGCCGTCTATGGCATGGTACGCCCCGGCTACGGCTCCGGCTGTGGGCACGAGTCCGATCTCGCCGACCCCCTTGACGCCGAACGGAGCCTTCGGCTGGGGAACCTCGATGAGGATCACTTCGACCTCAGGCATGTCCTTTGGCCTGATGATGTTGAGTTGGCGCAGTGTCGACTTGGTCGGCATGCCTTCGTCATCGGTGGGGAACTCCTCAGTGAGTGCATACCCGAGTCCCATGTGGATGGATCCCTCGACCTGACCTGATGCGAGGGTCGGGTTCATGACACGTCCCACGTCGTGTGCGGCGACTACCTTCTCGATCGTTCCCGTTCCCTTGTCCGCGATCACGATCTGACACGCGTATCCGAACGCTGAGTGGATGACCGGATTCTCGAGTCCGTCCTCGAGGCTGTTCGTCCAGTCAACCGTGTACTTGCCGTGGTAGTCGACTCCGACGATGCGACCTTCAGCAATGGCCGTCTTGCACGCATCCTCCACGGATCCCGCAGCCATCAAGGTGCCACGTGATCCGGTGGTCTGGCCCGCAGAAAGATCGTGGGTCGTGTCAACCAATACGTTGATCGTTTCGGGATCGATACCGAGCATGTCCGCTGCGACCTGGAGCGCAACCGTGTGAACGCCCTGACCCATTTCGGTCCAGGCGTGGCGGACATCGACGGTGCCATCTTCGTTGAACCGGACCACCGCCTTTGCGATCTCCTTGATCCCGTTGCCCAATCCTGAGTTCTTGATGGCTGCGCCGATGCCCACTGCCTTGCCGTCGGCAACGGCTTGGTCATAGTGCGGCCGCACGGCCTCGAGGCATTCGGTGATACCTCGCACGCCATCGTCCATGACCTGTCCCGGGCCCCATACCGAACCCGGGACCGCGACGTTCCTCGCCCTGATCTCCCAGCCAGAGATGCCGACCATCTCGGCGAGGCGATCGATCGAGCCCTCCGTTGCGAACTGGGCCTGATTGGCACCGAATCCACGGAAAGCGCCGCACACGGGATTGTTGGTCCGGACTGCGACTGCCTCGACATCGACGTTCTCCACTGCATAAGGACCACATGCGTGGCCCGCTGCGCGTTCGAGTACCTTCATCCCGACCGACGCATAGGGGCCTGAATCTCCAACCATGCTCGTTCTGATGGCGGTGAGTAGACCGTTCTCGTCACAACCCATCGTCATCTCAACACGGATCGGGTGCCTCTTGGGGTGCATCACGAAGGATTGTGGTCTTGTGAGGGTGCACTTGACCGGCCTCCCCGTGAGGTGGGCAGCCAGAGCCGCATGACCCTGGTTGGACATGTCCTCCTTCCCGCCGAAGGCGCCTCCGTTCGAGACGAGTTCGACCGTGACAGCCGATGTCTCGATGGCGAGCATTGCTGCGATCTGATCGCGATCGTCCCAGACACCCTGACCGCCGGAGTAGACATGAATCGAGCCGTTCCTTCCGGGGACCGCAACGGTTGACTCCGGTTCGAGGAACGCATGCTCAACTCTCTGCGTCTCGAACACATTGTGGACGACGTGTGCCGCGTCGCGGAGGGCCGCATCGACGTCGCCACGGGTGTAAGCCGACGTCGAGAGAACATTGCCTTCCAGACCCCAGACCGCATCCTCATCCGACGCAAGTGCGCTTGGCGCGTCGGTGAACGGCGTCAGCACTTCATACGTGACGTCAACGAGTTCGGCTGCGGCCCTTGCGCTGAGTACATCTTGGGCGACCACCACGGCGAGCACGTCGCCGCGATAGGACGTCCTACCTCCCTCAGGGATCATGACCGGCCAATCCTTGTGGATGATCCCGACGCGAAGATCGCCTGGGATGTCGGCAGCGGTGTACACCGCGACAACTCCTTCAGCCGCCCCCGCTGCTGCTGTGTCGATGTTGACCACGTCAGCGCGAGCGTGGTCGGTAAAACTCAGGGCTGCATGCAACATGCCATCGATCGCGATGTCGTCCACGAACCCGCGGTCGCCAAGGGCCAATTCGTGAGCCTCGTACTTGACGCCGCCACCACCGATGTTGCCGGATCGTCCCAGGACGGGAATCTCCTCACCAGATGAGAGGAGTTCAACGGCGTCCACGATCTTCGTGTAGCCGGTACATCGGCACAGGTGTGCGCCGAGACGACCCTCGATCGTGGCCCGATTGAGATCTGCGCCTTTCTGATCGATCAGGGCCTTCGAACGAACGATGATTCCGGGTGTGCAGAAACCGCATTGCAGGGCTCCCGAGACGGCGAATGCGTTGGCGAATCGATCCCGCTCGACTTGATCGAAACCTTCGAGTGTGGTGATGGCCTTGTCCTCCGCCTTCTCGAGCGACACGAGGCAACTTGCTATCGCCTTGCCATCAACCAGCACCGTGCAGGCACCGCACTGGCCGGATGGGGAACACCCATCCTTCGGGCTCGTGATCCCGAGTCCGTTGCGCAAAGCTGACAGGAGATGCGGATGCACATCTTCGACTTCGACAGGTTCGCCGTTGAGCACAAATCCGGTTGTCATTGTCGAGACTCGCAAGGTTGGCCAATGAGACCGATGTGCTCAGACTGGTGACATCGATCGAAGTCAGCATCTTCGGTGGGGAACGACCCCAAGAAGAGCGTTGACGGCGTCGGCTCAGGGAAGCCAATTGGATCGCGATCGTGCCGATCGCCCCAATTGAGGAGTGCGAGCTGGCGCCAGGTGACTTCCGTGCGACTCTCGCACCGACTGGCGGAACCCATCTCTGTGGCACCGAAGGTGATGTATCGCGCCACTATCGCTCTTCTCCTTGGCCGCAAGTCGTTGCCGTGCTCCGGATCGACTCCCCGCATCCGATTGTCGTCACCTGCTTGACATTTTGTCAAATCCGTCCATGGTGTTCCGTCAATTGGCATTGGAGAGTGCGTGGCTCGGGTTGGCCTGCGGAACGTGCTTCCCGGGCAGACGCAGGACTTCTGGATTCTGTTTGAATGCTTGGATGGATCTTGCCTCTTTCGTGCGTCGGCTTCCGAAGGCTGAGCTTCACGTACACATCGAGGGGACGCTGGAGCCTGAGATGATGTTCGAACTCGCACAGCGCAACGGCATCGATCTTCCATTCGCATCGGTGGATGCGATCAGAGATGCATACGACTTCAACGGTCTGCAGTCATTTCTCGATATCTATTACCAGGGTGCTGCCGTGCTCGTCACCGAGCAGGACTTATACGACCTCATGATTGCCTACCTCGAACGGGCAAACCAGGACGGTGTGCGTCGAGCAGAGGTCTTCTTCGACGCTCAAACCCATACGGCTCGCGGCATCGAGTTCTCTGTGTTCATGAGCGGATTCTCACGGGCAATCGTCGATGCCACCAATG
>QMQC01000199.1 GCA_003648875.1 Actinomycetota bacterium | reverse complement strand
GAAACAGGACACCGCCCGTCATGCCTGCTGCGATGTTCCTACCCGCCGGACCGAGGATCGCTACTCGCCCTCCTGTCATGTACTCGCAGGGATGGTCAGACGATCCCTCGACAACCGCTTGAGAACCCGAGTTTCGAACCGCGAACCGCTGACCCACGGTTCCGGCAACGAAGAGCGCACCACCTGTGGCACCGTAGAGACAGGCGTTGCCAGCACCGTGGGGAACTGTCGTCGACTCTGTGAAGGGACGGATGGCGATCGAGCCGCCACCCATGCCCTTCCCGACATAGTCGTTGGCGACGCCATCCAGGTCAATGTCGATTCCGTTGGCAAGGAAGGCTCCAAGTGACTGACCGGCGGTTCCGGACAGCCTGATGTGCAGCTGCCCATCCTCAAGCCCCTTGTCACCATTGATCTCAGCGATCTCTCCCGAGAGCCTTGTGCCGACCGACCGGTCCGTATTCTCGATGGGGAAAGCAACGGACAGCGGTCCCTCGCCGCGAAGGACGGAGCGTCCGATCTCGGCGATCTGTTCGCCGAGCGGTGAACGGGCAACACGTCTGAAGCTGCGATCCTGTCCGAAGTCCGCACGAACGAGAAGCCGCTCGAGGTCACGACCGACACCATCATCGGAAGCTGACAGGAGATCCGCCCTGCCAACGATCTCGTCGACGGTTCTCGCTCCCATCGAGGCGAGGATCCTTCTGACATCCTGAGCCACCAACGTGAACAGCTGAATCACCTGTTCGACCGATCCGGTGTATTTGGCCCTGAGATCCTCGCTCTGGGTTGCGATGCCAACCGGGCAGGTGTTCTCATGACATTGGCGGACCATCTTGCACCCGAGTGCGAGCAAGGGCAGAGTTCCGAATCCGAAGCGATCGGCGCCGAGTAGCGCACCGATGACAACATCCCTACCGGTTCGCAACCCGCCGTCCGTCTCGACGAGAACGGCCGATCGAAGCCCGTTTGCAACGAGGGCTTGGTGGGTCTCGGCCAGTCCTATCTCCCACGGTGACCCCGCGTGCTTCATCGACACGATCGGAGATGCTCCCGTCCCTCCCGCGTTTCCTGAGATCGTGATCGCATCTGCCGAGGCCTTTGCCACGCCGACGGCGATCGTTCCGACACCCGGGCCCGACACGAGTTTCACCGAGACCCTCGCAAGCGGCTTGAAAGTCTTGAGATCGTATATGAGCTGAGCAAGGTCTTCGATGGAATAGATGTCATGGTGTGGGGGAGGCGAGATCAGTGTCACTCCCGGTTCCGTGAGTCTGAGCTCGGCGATCTCCGGTGTCACCTTGTGTCCGGGAAGTTGCCCTCCCTCGCCCGGCTTGGAGCCCTGCGCCATCTTGATCTGAAACTCCTCCGCCGAGGCCAGGTATCCGGGAGTGACACCAAACCGACCACTGGCGATCTGCTTGATCCGTGAGTTCAGTTTCGTGCCGAAACGACGGCGATCCTCACCACCCTCACCCGAGTTGGAGAGGCCACCGATGCGGTTCATCGCCTCGGCGAGGGTTTCGTGTGCCTCTCTTGACAACGCACCCATCGACATCGCAGCTGTAACGAAGCGACGCATGATGCGTTCAACCGGTTCCACCTCGTCGACCGATACGGGATCGCCGATGTTCCCAACACGCAGAACATCCCGAAGCTCCATGACCGGTCGTTCCGTCTCAACGAGATCGAGATACCTGTCGTACGATTCTTGATCGCCCGAGCGAACAGCCTTCTGGAGTGCCAACACTGCTCTTGGCGCCGCGATGTGGTCCACACCGCCTCTCCTGTGTTTGTAGAACCCCTCGATCTCCTTGCCGTCGCCCGAGTATCTGTGGTGGCGCTCGATGACGTCGTTGACGATCCTGTCGAACCCTGTCCCACCGATACGGCGCTGGGTGTATCGGAACGCAAGCTCGCAAACCTCTTCGTCGAGACCGATCGCCTCGAACAGTTCTGATGATCGGTAGGACTTGACGGTGCAGATGCCCATCTTCGACATGATCTTGAGAAGACCCTCCTCGAGGCTGATCCGGTAGTTCTCCTGTGCCTCCACGGCACCGAGGGGAACCTCATCGGCGATAGCCATCGCACGCACCTGCTCGATCGCGAGATAGGGGTTCACCGCCGCAGCACCGAACCCGATGAGACATGCAAGGTCATGGGCATCGCGGGGTTCACCGGACACCGCGATGATCGATGCGTGGAGACGGAGACCAACGTCGATGAGATGGTGATGAACCGCTCCCACCGCCAGCGCTATCGGGATCGGTGCACTGGCTGGGTCGGTAGCCCTGTCTGACAAGATCACGATCGACGAACCGCTCCGAACCGCAGACTCAACCTCCGCGCATATGTCCTTGACGGCGGACACCATGCCATCGACACCACTCTGGTGATCGAAGAGAATGTCGAACCAAGCGGAATGGAAGAGTGGGTCCCGCGATGATCGGATCTCCTCGAGGTCGGCATCAGACAGGACGGGTGACGTCAGCTCCATCATGTGAGCCTGCTGTGGAGTCTCCTCGAGTAGAGATCCGTGTCGTCCCAGATACGTGCGCAGCGACATCACCAGCTTCTCGCGGATCGGGTCCATCGGGGGATTCGTGACCTGTGCGAATGCCTGGTGGAAGTAGCGAGTCAGACGTTGTGGAAGCTGGGACAACGCAGCGAGTCCAGTGTCGTTGCCCATCGAGAGGATCGGTTCCTTGCCCTCCGTCATCTGTTTGAGCATCAGCCTGCGTTCCTCAGCGGTGTACCCGAAGACCCTTGCGAGGGCGTCAGCATCGAACCGATCGTCCTGAAGATCGTCGAATGGGTCATGGACATAGGCAGTCTGTGTCGTGATCCAGTCTGCGTACGGCCTGTGCGCCGCGAGCCTGGATTTGACATCATGCGAAAACTCGATCTCCCCACTTCCCAGGTCGACAGCGAGGATCTCGCCAGGCCCGAGCTGCCCTGTGTCGACCGCAAGGACCTCGACCTCCGGTGCGATCCCTGCTTCTGACGCCACGAGGATGGTGTCCGCTGTGATCGTCCATCGCGCAGGTCGTAAGCCATTGCGATCCAACCCTGCAACGAGCGTTCGACCATCGGATGCGGCGATCGCGGCAGGTCCATCCCACGGCTCAGTCAGGAATGCGTGATACTCGTAGAAGGCCTTGAGATGGGGATCGAGATCAGTGACGTTCTCCCACGCCTGGGGTATCAGCATCTCCTTGACGTGGGCCACCTCGCGCCCTGACCTCACAAGCACTTCCATCGCTTCGTCGAGACTGGCCGAGTCACTCCCGAGACCGGGACGCACCAGTGGCGCCAGATCTGGTGTGCGATCTCCCCACACACCGTCACCGAGATCATTCGATCTGGCAGCCATCCATGCCCGATTGCCTTGCACAGTATTGATCTCACCGTTATGGGCAAGCATCCGGAAGGGCTGTGCAAGAGCCCACGACGGCTTGGTATTCGTTGAGTATCTCTGATGAAATATCACGAAGTCCGATTCGTACAGGGGATCGCGCAGATCCCAGTAGAACTGCTCGATCGTGTCTGCTGTGAACAAGCCCTTGTAGACAACGGTTCGACAAGACGCGGACACGACAGCAAGACCTTCGCTGTGGCCCGAGCGCTCGATCTGCTTCCGGGCGAGGAACAAGGCCTTCTCCAACTCCTCCTGATCCCAGGTCGGTGAAGCGGCCTGAACAATGGCTTGCTCGATGATCGGTAGCGACGCTGTCGCCGTCTCAGACAGGATGTTCGGATCGGTCGGCACTCTGCGCCACATGAGCAACCTGATCCCGTTTTCGTCGAGCGCGTCCGCGATCAGCACCTTGGCCTCCTCAACGGCACCTCGCGGCAGAAAGGTCATGACGAGGCCGATCTTCTTGCGGTCCGGCACTTCGATACCACTGGCCCTCAGCTCACGTTCGATGATCCTGTACGGAACCCTGGTCATCATGCCGGCACCGTCGCCGGTGCCATCTGCAGATCGGGCGCCACGATGGTCGAGTGCGTGGAGACAGTGAACGCCGAGTCGCACCATCCGGTGAGAGGCAACCGTGTTCCGGTCAGCAAGGAGCCCGACACCACAAGCATCGTGGTGCTGCAACGGGTCGTACAGCGGGAATTTGTTCATGTGCCTCGTGCTCCCTGCGAGCCGGGAAAGTATCACTTGTGAATCGCTTCACAAAATCCACCCACTACGTTGGGACGGCTAGAAGACCTGATTGCACCAGGGGGACCGAGCGGTGTGGAACAGTCTGTGCAGACGACCAAGGGCGTCCACGTTGCCGCGAATGCGGTCGGCTGCGGCGTAGGCGTGGGTGTCGCCTCCCCCG
>QMQC01000198.1 GCA_003648875.1 Actinomycetota bacterium | reverse complement strand
GGCCAATCGATCGTCGCGGGTGGCGCGGTGACGGCGGTGGTGGGTCTTGCATCGATGCCCGCGAGGAGTCTGTGGGCACGCCACGCAGAGATACACGACGCCTATCGATCTTCCCTCGTAATTATCGCCCTCCTCGGCGTGGGAGCGTCGCTATTGCTGATGGTCGCGGGGCATGGACCATGGTGGCTCATCTGGGTCGCTGCCTTGATGACCGGCATTGGGCCGTCGTCGTGGAATTCCGTTGGTATGTTGGGATTGATCGTCTTCGCTGGACCAGCAAAGGCTGGCCGCGCTTCGGGTGTGGTCCTCTCCGGATTCCTCGTTGGGCTCGGAATTGGGCCACCCTTCTTCGGCTGGATCGTCGACACAACGGGCGATTACACAGCCGTGTGGGTTACATCGATGGTCACTGCGCTGCTCGGATTCGTCACAATGCTTATGTGGTCTCCCAAGGACCGACCGTCGTGACACCCTATCCGCGAACCTAGGGGTGGTCGCTGTCATCTCGTCAACGTAATGCCGCGAGGATGGTGCGTGTCCCGGTGCGAGCGATTACTGATGCTTGCTCAGGCGTATCTGCTGCGAGTTCGTTGAGGCCGTCAAGAAGTGACCGGGTGAGAACCGTATCGATCTCGGGAGTGAGATCGATACGGAAGTCTCAATCTCTCAATCCGGTGGCTCCTCGTGAGCCCGTCCCTTGAGGTCGTTGCATCTCCCGCATCGTCGACATCAGAGGTGGCCGTTCTTCTCGAGCCACTTCATCGCAACGAACCCTTCGGCGGCAGGGATGTAGAACGTCGCTATCCGGAAGATCACAGCTGTAGCGAACGCCTCTTCGGGCGACAGCCCGAAGACGATGAGGAAGGACGTGAGCACAGCCTCGGCAACACCAATCCCGCCCGGAATCGGGACAAGTCCTGCCAACAGGTTCGTGGCGAGAGTCGCTACAAGAGCCGCGACAAACGACAGCGGTGCGCCGATCGCGTGGAGGATGAACCAAAGAGTCAAAGCAAGGATGGCTCGTGCTGCGAAGTTGCTCCCCAGAAGCCCGATCGTGCGTTTCGGATCCTTCAGGATGCTCCACAAAAGCCCCCACGCCTCTGTGAGGGCCGGCACCACTAGATCCCGAAGTCGCCTGACACGGAGAACGGCCACAGCTGAGCCGATAATCAATAGCACCACGATCAGCAGGAACAACTGCCAGTTGATGTCCTTCGTATCGAGATCGAGCGACAGATCCGATGCGACAAAGGCAATCAGGAGCACTCCTGCCTCGACGACGAATCCAGCTAGACCGTCGAGTGCGCCCTGTGTCAGGGCGATCGTCGGGGAGACACCGAACTTGCGGAGGAACAGAGTGTTCATCGTGACACGTCCCGCGGCACTCGGGATTGCCAGGCCGATCCATTTCACCGACACCTGGAGGATCACGAGCGGTCTGAGTGGTAGGTCGTATCCGGTTGCGAACAGCATGCCTGTCGCCTCGGGGACAAACGCCATCTGCCCGACGAAGAACCCAACGATGATCCAAGCCCACGTTGCGTCCTCGACGACTTCCCAGACAGCAACGAAGTCGATGTCGGTCAGCATGCCGATCAATGCATAGGCCGCGACAAGCGAAAGGGCAGGCATGATGAGGTTCTTCCACTCGACCCGACGCAGCTTGCCGGGCTCGGGCAACTCGGTGTCAGTCGCTTCAGCAACCGCATCCCGAATTTCGCCGACGAGAACCTTTGGCTTTGCGACCGATTGTTTCTGGGCTCTCGTCAGCGCAGGAGGTTGGAGGAAGGGCAACGCCGCGACCAGATTGGCGTCCCCGATACCAGAGCGCGCTGCAACTACTGCGGCTTCACTCCCGACGAGCACTGCCGTCGAGTACAACAGGGACACAACATCGAGGTTCATTCGCACGTCCGTCGCGCTCAGCGAGGCAGCGGTCAGATCTCCTAGAACCGGGTTGCCGTCAACGATTCCGAAGACGTCGTGTGTCAGGGCACCGTGCGCTATTCCCGCATCATGAAGTAGAGCGACCTCGCCCCACATCGCAACAAGCATCCCCCTCGTGATTCGCTCTTCCGAAATCTCATCGCCGCTGCCTATCGTCGCCACCAACGCCATGTCGTCTCCCCCTACGCCCACCGCAAGCACGTCAGGTGCAGTGACTCCGTGACGTCGGGCCATGAGCATCGCAAGTGCCTCGTGTTCGACTGCCTGGAGCCGGTTGTAGGAGAAGGTCTGACCACCCTCCCGGTACCAGACAGTCCGCCAGACCCTGGCGAAGAACTGCGAATCCATAGCGTCCCGGCCGTATGCCATGATTTCGACGCTGGTTCCGTCGTCGAGCGACCCCACGAGACGTCGAACGCCCCAGGACTGATCCCGCGTCGGCTCGATGCCGTGTACCGTCAAGCCGAAGTCCGCCAGAGCCGAGGTAACGGCGACCGGATCCGGATATCCGGAAGGTGAGCCGAACAGAAGAAGTATGGAACCGGCGACGGCGAGCCCGAGTCCGAACCCACCGAGGGCATCACCGGGCAGACCGAGTCCGAGTCCGAGACCGGAAATCGCAACGATCACGATCATGGACCAGCCGAAACGGCGAACCGGTCGCGTCAGGTGAGGAGACGCAACAACCACGGTGGCCGTCAATACGGCTACCCGCAGAATGGGGAACGCGTACACAGCGTCGCCCTGCGTGAACTCAGGGAGGATGGTTGGAAAAGTCCCTTTCACCATCCACACGAGTACAAGGGCGATGCCAATCGACACAACGATGGCAAACGCCATATCGCGCAGAAGATCGAGACGCTTCGAGCCCTGAGCGACAACCGACACAACAAGGGACACGATCAACAGCAACCCAAGGAAGTAGGCGACCCCATAGACCTGGTCGAACCACAGGGGCACGCTTCCCGCAAGATCGATGAGCGCAGCCTCCACGGCTGCCACACTGTCGGCGTTGATCGCCGTCCAAGAGACAAGCAGCAGACCGATACCGATCGACGTTGCGTCTGCGGCCCTACGCACTCTCGGTTGGTGGGGTTGGTTTGCGAAGTATCTGCTGGTCATAGGGTCGGGTCCTGGTCTCCTGTCCCGCGAGACGCGATCCAATCGAGAGCATCGGGGTGGGCTCGCTTCAGGGATGCACCCACCCATTCGTCTGACGTGTAGATGTTCTGCGAGTCGACCACCGCGGTTACCTGGGTGACCGCGAGTTGTTCATGGATGCGTTCGTCTGCAGAAGTGATGACGAGCTTGCTGTCGGCGCCGGAAAGCTCCTCCGCATAGCGTCGCAGTGCTCCTCGTCTGTGACATGGATAGAAAAGTACCGATCCCGAGGAACCGTCGGCAGCTCAACAAGAACAGGACCGGCGGAGAGGTCGATCACCGCTTTGCTGTACAGATGATCGAGAGCAGGCGTAACTACCGGATCGTTCCATGGAAATAGTCTAATCGAGTCGTAGGAACCGACGAAGAACAAACGACGGTCACTCCTCCGCCTAGGTGCTGTGATGGTGTCGGAAATGCGAACACACCTCCACGGTGTGTTCGCACTCTGATTTAGGTCTTGGGACTCCTGGATCCTGAGCGCGACCAAACTGAGCTACCACGCGCTATTCGATGAGGCACCACGCGGACTGCCAGCCTACGGTTAAGGATCTCTGAAATTCGTGTACTTATGGGCCTGTAGCTGGCCGAACATATTGCCGGATATGGGTGGGCGCTTCTAGGCCATGTCTACTTCGTATCGGGTGATCAATCCGTTCTCGACTGCTGGAACATAGAAACGATGAGGGACGACCTTGAATACTGCATAGGGCGGTATCGAGATGTCGAGCGCATCGATAGCAGCAGCCACTGCATCGGTGTAGCTCTCTTGGGAAACCCGACTTGCTGTGCACTCCATCTGGACACCGTTGAGGCCAGCGGTCGTGGTTGCGGTGACTTTCGGCTGCATTTGATCGTACACGGTGGCAGCAACGGCACTGTTGGCCTCCAAGTGCCGCACATGGCGTGCCTTGGTGGTGGAAAAGAAGTAGAGGTTCAAGTCTTCATCCGCCATGTACTCCAGGGGAGCAACCCAGGGCTGGTCCCCGTCGGTCGTTGCCAACACGACGACGCTGTTGCGTTCGATCAACCCTCTAACCCAAGCGCTACTATTTCGGTCGGGGCGTTGGATTGCGAAGTCTTCTATCGCTCCCAAACCCCTCAGTCCCTCAAGATCCATCGACGCCTCCCTGTCGATTCCCCAAGGATTGTCGCATCGGCAGTTGCCTTCCGTGATTATGTGTTGTGTTTGGGCCGCTGATTCAACACTACACGAGAAGTCGTGTGTCAAAGCCCGCCCATAACGGCACATATGCTCGC
>QMQC01000197.1 GCA_003648875.1 Actinomycetota bacterium | reverse complement strand
TCCGACCCGACAAGTCGCTCGAACACGCTCACCGGGGTCAGCCTGTCTGCAAGCACCTCAATCGCAACAGGCACGACCGTGTACCGCGACGCCAACTCAACGAACTCATCTTCTGTGAGGGACACCTGCATCGGGATGACTGTACCGAACCGCGATCACACACTGGCCAGATCCTCAAGACCAAGCCTGATGAGAAGATCAGAGAAGAAGGCAGAAAGAGCCGTGATCCGCCCTGTCAGCAGCAACAATCCGAAGCCAGCGAGCATCAAGCCGGACACCACGGTGATCTGCGTGAGGTAGCGCTTCACCCAATTGAACGCTGAGAACGCCTTGGCAAGCAACAGTGACGTCAGTAGGAATGGGATACCGAGACCCATGCTGTAGAAGAACAGGACCAACATGCCCTCGTAGACGGTGTCCGAGTTCGCTCCCAGGAGCAAGGCAGATGCGAGGAACGGGCCGATGCACGGAGTCCATCCGAAAGCAAACGCAGCACCCATGACGGGCGGACCGGCGAGGCCGAGTTTCGATGCTCCTGACGACTCCATGCGTCTGTCTTTCATCACAGGTAGCAGCCACGCAGGTGTCCACACGGCAGTCGCAGCGATGAAGAGGCCCATGGCGATGATCGCCCAGCCGGCGATCGTCGTGAAGATGCTCTGGTTCAGGAATCCGCTGATCGATGTGGCCGATGCGCCGAGCCCAACGAATACGGTCGTGAACCCCAGGACGAACAGCGCGGTGCGGCCGGTGACGCGCCGCATTGAGACGTTGCCCTCGGAGAGCGCTGCCATGTCGTAGCCGGACATCAGCGAGACATAGCCGGGCAGCAGTGGAAGCACGCATGGCGAGATGAACGACGCAGCGCCTGCGAGCAGAGCGGCGATCAGGGAGACTTCCACGAACGTATGTCCTTTGCGGTTGTTGTCCGAAGAACAACGGTAATCCGCGCAAGGATGTTCCCACCACCTCAGGCGATTTCGACCAACCCTCGTTCGCCCCAATCACACAGAATTGAGAGCCTCACAGCGATAACTCATGGAGGATGAGCACTAGTCTCGCCATCTGCCACCTAAGTATTGCGAGAATCGTGCTGCCCTCTAAACCCCAAGCCTCGACCTTCCGTCCGTCGGACAGACGCATCGTCTTTCTCACATCCGTGATCGGTTTTGTGGCCGCCTATGCAGCCAGCCAGATGGCCCACACACTGCCCTTCGTGAGACTGGACTTCGGGTTGACAGAAGGCCAGATGAGCCTCCTCTTCGCTGGCATCCGCACGGCTTCGCTGCTCGGTGTGCTGTTCGCCATGACGGCAGACAGGACGGGTCGGAGAAAGCCCCTTCTCGCTGCCTTTGCCCTCATGTCCCTTGGATCATTGTTGACGGCGTTCATCCCCACCCTGATCGTATTCGCGGTCAGCCAAGCACTCGTGCGGATCTCGATCGTCGCCATCGCGTCATTGTCCATCGTCCTCATCGCTGAGGAACTCGCACCAGGTGTGAGGGCATTCGGCATCGGACTCTTCGGACTGGCAGGCTCACTCGGGGTCGGCCTCGGACTGCTCCTCTTGCCGATGGCGGAGGCGAGCGAGGATGCATGGCGGATCCTCTTTGCATTCTCAACGCTCGGACTGCTCCTGTTTCCTCTCCTTGCGCGGTTCCTGCCGGAGAGCCGAGCCTTCTCGGAAGCTCCCACGATTCCGTTCACCAAAGCGCTCGGCATGGGACTATCGAAACACTTCTGGCCGCTGGCCGGAGTCGCGTTCTTCGTTGCAGCCTTCTCGTCTCCGGCGTTCGACTTCGTTCTCGAGCGCCTCATCAACGACCTGTCATGGGAATCGGGAGCAGCGCGCTTCCTGCTCATCGTGTTCTCTGGTATCGGTGCCGTCGGTCTCCTCATCGGTGGAAAGCTTGCAGACCGGATCGGCAGAAAGCCGACGACGATCGCAGCGTTGTCCATCGGGCTGATCGGTGGTGTCGGGTTCTATCTGCTGGATTCCGGCTGGTTCCTCGCAGGGTCGATCTTTCTCGCCACGTTCGGAGCCACCATGCTCACACCTTCATTCGGCGCGCAGCGCTCTGAGCTGTTCCCAACTCGGGTGAGGGCGACCGCTTCGGCATGGATAACAAATGTCGCCATCGTCGGTTCGATCTCAGGTTTTGCGACTGGAGCGATCCTCATCGATCGCGTCGGCCTTGCGACGACGGTCGCAACGCTGGGTGCCGGCGTTTTGATTTCGATCTTCCTGGTTACAAGGCTGCCCGAGACCCGAGGTATGGATCTCGTTCGGAGGAAAGCGGTCCCCACCGGTGCCAACCGACCCACGCCACCAGCCGGCTGAAGATGAGCACTGCGAGTGCCACCCACACGCCGACGAGGGTGCTTCCAAGCATCACAAGTGTCGCAACCGTCAGAACTGTGGCCACGACCATCGCGCTGGCCATGAAGGGGAACGCGCTCGCACCTATGCCGACGCCGTCCCACACATACACCAACGCTGTGATCGGCTGAAGGACGATGACAAAGACCAAGACGGAATCCAGCGCCGCCTCGACAGCCGGCTCGGCGCTGAAGATGCCAGCCAAGAAAGGCTGAAAGGCGGCAAGTCCGAGCGCGAGAGCGATTCCAGCGACAAAGCCGAGAGCGAGTAGTCGGTTCGCAAGATCCTTCGCCGATTCACGCTTCTCGGCGCCGAGGTCTGCGCCGATCAGAGCCATGGCGGCTACAGCGAACGAGTCGAGCACAAATGACATGAATAGCCAGGTCTGCAAAGCGATCTGGTGTGCAGCGACTTCAATGGTGCCGATCTGTGTTGCAGCGTATGTCGTTGCCGTGAGGCCCAACAACAGTGAGGCGCTTCGCACCATCATCGGCCAGCCGTCGCCGAGGATTCTCCCCATACCAAGACCTCGGAATCCTGAGATCATTCCACCAAGTCCGAAGCGAATCCTGTCCCTGCCGAACATGAGCACAAGGAAAGCCACGGCCGCGAGCGTCTGTGCCAGCACTGTCGCCCACGCCGCTCCGACCACGCCCATACCCGCACCGAAGATGAGGATTGGATCGACAACGAGATTGATCAAGTTCATGCCGATGGCCACATACAAAGGGGTGCGGGTGTCCTGATGTCCCCGGTAGACGCCATGTCCAACCATCACAACGAGCATCGCGGGCAGAGCCACGATCCTCACCTTGAGATATGCGACCGACTGCTCAAGGACGTCACCAGATGCGCCAAAGGCCTCGACGATCAGCTCGGCAAGAGAACCGATGACAAAAGCGAGGGCGACACCAAGCACGATCGATATGACGATCGCTCCCTTTGTGATTCCCCCGGCCCGTTCCGGTGCACCACGGCCAACCTCACCAGCCACCAGCGGAGTGATAGTGACATGAACGAAGTTGAAAACGGCAAACACGGCTCCAAACACCGCTGAAGCAACGGCGAGTGCTGCCAGGGGCACCGTCCCGATGCGACCGACCCATGCCGTGTCGACGATCGACACCAAAGGGTCGATGGCCAATGTGCCGAGCGCCGGAACAGCCAGAGCTGCGATTGCCCGATCTCTCGGATTCCGCTTGAACGCTCTCGCCAGACTGCTGATCAACGGTTCGGCCGGATCGTCTTGTTGTCGTACGCGCAGCGATCTCGCAATGGACAGCTCCAGCACTGGGGCTTCTTTGCATTGCACACGTCACGACCGAATCGGATGACTGTCATCGAAATCTCTACCCACCGATCTCGTGGGTAGAGCGACATCAGATCACTCTCAACCTTCACAGGGTCTGTGTTCGGGGTCAGACCGAGACGGTTGGCAACTCGTTTGACGTGGGTGTCGACCGCAATGGCAGGGATGCCCCACACCTCTGAAAGCACCACTGAAGCGGTCTTGCGGCCTACTCCTCGTAGTTCGACCAACTTCTCGAGATCTGCGGGGACTTCCCCGTCGTACTTGTCGACCAGGTCACCCGCGAGAGCTATCACACTCTTTGTCTTCTGTCTGTAGTAGCCGGTTGAGTAGATGATCCGCTCAACATCTTCTGGATCGGCACCTGCAAGGTCCTCCGGCGTCGGGTAGCGCTCAAAGAGAGTCGGCGCAACCTTGTTGACGTTCTGATCAGTGGTTTGTGCAGAGAGGACGGTCGAAACAAGGAGTTGCCACGGATCGACATAGTCGAGAGCTGTGCCGACGTCCGGATACAGCTTCGTCAGACGATTCAGGATCACACGCGCGTTTCGGCGTTCTTGTGCCGATGGTGAGGACGGCATTGCCTACTACGACCCCACGATCACGATAGCGAGGCCCAAGGCGATGTAGAGCAGGCCACCGACGACCTGCCAGAACGCCCGCGGATTGGCGTCAGGTCTGAG
>QMQC01000196.1 GCA_003648875.1 Actinomycetota bacterium | reverse complement strand
TGAGGAGCAGAGTGCTCGGGAGAGCTTCACATGTGGGCAGCGGCGTTGCGTTGGTTGCGACGTTCGCCCTCATATTGGTGGCATGCGGGGGTGGTGAGAGTGATGGAGCCACATCTACATCGAGGGCGTTGGACACCGGGCAAAGCACCTCGACATCCCAAGGGACGGCGACCACTCAGGCTGATGCCCCCGTACCCGCGCTTGGGGCCACCAGCTGGACCGTGGCCGACTATGGACTACCGACTGTCGGCACAATGAACGTTTGGCCCGATACCGAGGTCACATTGAGCTTCGGCGCAGACGGAAGTGTCTCGGGTTCAACCGGTTGCAACCAATACAGCGGAAACTTCGAGGTCGAAGGACCCTACGACGAATTCGAGGACGGTGTTCGCGATGAGGAGGACGGTCAGACCATCCAAATCGTCGTTCTGTCCGTAACGGAGAGAGGGTGTTCGCCCGATCACGTGATGGAGCAGGAGACAGAGATACTGAGCCTCCTCGAAGGAGTGGACCGCTGGTTCATGGCCCGAGGTGAACTCATCCTGCGCAGCTCGGATGGCTTCTTCCTCCAAGCAGATCCCACCGGGTGACCTGAGCCATCTGTGAGCCGAGCGTAGCCTCAGCGGGGCGCCATCCGGAGGGCTCCGTCGAGACGAATGGTTTCGCCGTTCATATAGCCGTTCGAGATCAACTCGACGGCGAGGGAGGCAAAGTCCTCTGGCGTGCCGAGGCGCTTCGGGAACGGCACGTTCGCCGCAAGGGCTTCTCGTATCTCGTCGTTGAGGCTCCCGAGGAGGGGCGTATCGATGATCCCGGGTGCGATCGTGTTCACCCGGACACCGATCGAGGACAGATCCCTCGCCATCGGGAGCGTCAAACCGACAATCCCACCTTTCGAAGCCGAATAGGCGGTCTGTCCGATCTGACCGTCGAATGCCGCCACGGAGGCAGTATTGATGATGACGCCCCGCTCGCCGTGCGCAAGGGGTTCGTTCCTTGCCATGACGGAGGCCGCCTGGCTCGATACGTTGTAGGTTCCGATCAGGTTGACCCTCACGACGCTGGTGAACGCGTCGAGGTTTGCTGGATCGCCACCTCTATCTACCGTGCGTGCGCCGATCGCGATGCCTGCGCAGTTGATGACGATTCGTAGAGGAGCGTCCTCAGAGGCAAGCGCGACCGCGTCGGCAATGGCGCCCGGATGTGTCACATCTGCTTGCACGAACCTGGTGGCTCCGCCGAGGTCGGCGGCCTTGGCGTCTCCCGCTTCGGTATTGAGGTCGATGAGGGTAACGATGGCTCCCCTATCGACGAGTGCCTGTGCGGTTGCTGCCCCGAGTCCGGATGCGCCGCCCGTAATGATGGCTGCTGAGCCTGAGATATCCATGTCACGATGCTAGCCGTTGCAGTGCGGGGGCTATTCACGGCCACTAGATTCTGACGATGGATACACAACACATCGACACGGCGATTTCAGATCTCCAGGCATCCAAGGACGCATGGGCATCACTCGACATCCAGGCCAAGCTCTCCCTGCTGCGGGAGCTGAGAACCAAGGCAGGTGTTCACGCCCGAAGGTGGGTGGAGGCTGCGGTGAAGGCGAAAGGCCTTTCGATGGGCTCCCCCCTTGCAGGCGAGGAGTGGATTGCCGGCCCCTACGGGTTCATCGAAGCGATCAACGCTCTGGAGACAACACTCGAGCGCATCGCATCAGGTGCTGACGTGCTCGACGGTATCAAGGTGCGGACGAGGCCGGAAGGGCAGGTCGTCCTCGAGGTTCTACCCCTCACCACCAGTGACAAGCTGTTGTTCTCCGGATCGTCTGCCCAGGTATGGATGCAACCCGGCGTCACGATCGAATCACTACGCGACAGGACGGCAGCCTTCTATTCCGAGGAGGACCCGATCGGGTCGGTCTGTTTGGTCCTTGGCGCAGGAAACGTTACGTCGATTCCACCTCTCGACGTGCTCTTCAAGCTCTTCAACGAAGGAGAAGTCGCTCTTCTGAAGATGAACCCGGTGAACGAGTACCTCGGTGAGATCTTTGAGTCGATCTTTGACGACTTCATAGGTGCCGGTTATGTCAGGTTCGTTTACGGTGGCGGGGATGTTGGCGAATATCTGACGGCGCACGACGGAGTCGACACGATCCACATCACGGGGAGCGCACAAACCTACAACGCGATTCGATATGGCTCCGGCGAGGCCGGCGAAGCCAACCGCAGGTCCGATACACCTACCAACACAAAACCCATTTCAGCCGAGCTCGGTGGGGTCTCCCCAACGATCGTCGTTCCCGGTGATTGGTCCAGAGCCGACCTGAGGTTCCAGGCCGAGAACGTCGTGGCGCAGAAGATGAACAACTCGGGATTCAACTGCGTTGCTACCCAGATACTGATCCTTCCGGAGTCCTGGGACCTGACCGATGCGTTTCTTGACGAAATCAGGACACTGCTCGGCGGACTCGGCGACAGAGACGCGTACTACCCGGGGGTGGCCGACAGATGTCATGCGATCGAAGCTGGTTCAGGCAACGTTGAGACATTCGGCAGTGAGACCAAGAGGTTCCTCGTCACCGGGCTTGACGCTACCGCGACCGAGGATGCCGCGTTCAGAACCGAGTACTTTGCTCCAGCGCTTTCTGTCGTGCTGCTCAGCGGCCCGGACGTTCCTGCCTTCGTTGCCACGGCAACGAGGTTCGCCAATGAGGTGCTTGCAGGCACCCTTGGAGCGAGCATCGTTGTGCACCCAAAGACCGAGAAGGCATATCCAGCGGCCATCGACGGAATGGTGGCCGATCTCCGCTATGGCGGGATCGGGGTGAACACGTGGAGTGCCTCTGTCTATCTCTCGCCCCGTTGTCCGTGGGGTGCGTTTCCCGGAAACACACCGTCAGACATCGGGAGTGGGGTCGGCGTTGTCCACAACACCCTGATGCTCAGTGACACCCAGAAGGCGGTTGCCCGGGGGCCGTTCGCACCAAGCCACCGGACGCTGGCGAAGGGCGAGGTGCACCTCGCCCCCAAGCCAGTGTTCTTCATCACGAACAAGCAGATGCACAATATCGGTGAACGGCTCGTTGATTATGCGATATTGGGCAAGACGGCGGACATGATGAAGGTCGTGAGTTCAGCGATCCGGGGCTGAGCGCTCGATTCCGAGCTCCTCGAGCGCATCCACAACCTCTCGAAGCGGGAGTCCCATGACGTTTGCCCTTGAACCGTCGACATCTGCCACAAGCCTGCCATTGTCACCCTGGAGGGCATAGGCGCCTGCCTTGTCAAAAGGCTGCACCTCGTCAACGTATGAGCTGATCTCACTGGTCTTCAGCGACCGGAAGGTCACTCGAGACTCCGTGAAGCCGAATCGTTCGCCTCGGTCGCCAATGGCTGTCCAGCCCGTGAGGACGGAGTGTGCTCGACCGGAGAGCCTGGCGAGCATCTCCCTGGCATCACTTGGGTCCACCGGTTTGCCGAGGGCCGATCCGTCGAGGACGACGATCGTGTCGGCACCCAACACGACTTCACCCTCCTTTCGGGACACAGAATGAACCTTGAGATGCGACAAGCGCAGTACAGCGTCAGGTATGGACTCGCCGTCGAAAAGGGACTCGTCGACCTCACTCACGCGAATGTCGTGGGGGAAACCCGCGGTGGCGAGAAGCAGCGATCGTCGCGGCGACCGGGATGCAAGGACGAGACGCATCGGTGTCACCGTCCTTCACCTATCAGGCAGAGGATGTATGGCTCGATGGCAGGCGCGGTATCAGCCAGGACAGGAACGCATCCTGGCTCCGGCTCTGGGTCGTGAACGTGCCCGGACCGGTGAGATCAACCACCAGCCCTTCACCGGAGAACAGCGTGCTCTTCCAGTTCCCGACCTTGCGAACCTCGAAACCGATGCCCTCGGTCATGGTCACCAGATGGCCGGAGTCAACGGTGTAGATCTCCCCGGGGCCGAGGGTCCATTCATCGAGCGCTCCAAAGCTGGCTATCACGAGCTTGCCGTGGCCCGAGACTCTCAACATGATCGCGCCCTCAGAGGCGAAGAACGTCTTGGCTCCGCTCCACTTCGTCTCGATTCCCAGCCCATCGGTCGATGCGATATAGGCCCCGCTCTGCAGCATGAGCGGCACATCGGATTGCATGTCGATCACCATCATGTCGCCCGGAAGAGAAGGGGCGAGCCGGATGGTTCCTCCATGTTCTGAGCGGAATGTGTTCATGAAGAACGATTCCCCTCCGAGCATCGAACGCCCGAGCGACTTCAGCAATCCCCCTTTGGCTTTCGTCTCGATCGAGATGCCTGAATCCATGGACACCATCGCTCCTCCCTCTGCCTGGAGTCTTTCACCGGGGTCGCGGTGGGCGGTCGTGATGGAGTATGAAGGATGATGGGCGATGTAAAAACGCATTCTTGTTCCTCCCG
>QMQC01000195.1 GCA_003648875.1 Actinomycetota bacterium | reverse complement strand
TTCACATAGTCGGGACGGCCGGATTTGAACCGGCGACCCCCAGTCCCCCAGACTGGTGCGCTGCCAAGCTGCGCCACGTCCCGTTCGCGGCAGGTTATAGGCGATTCCTCCCATAGCCCCGCCGGATCCAACATTCCCGCAGGAATCGGTTTCGAGTGCTCACCGCTCTGGGTTGCGCTATCAGAGTCGAGACTACGGAGCCTGTGTCCGGGCCACAACAACCGTCTCGTTGTGGCGAAACACTCGCCCCACCGCGTTGATGAACGGGAACGAGTAGCTCCGAATGACCTGGAGACCGCACGATACGAGGAGGTCTGTCACGTCCTCGGAGCTGAGGAAGTTCATGTGTGTTTCGTCCGAGGCGTACCCGGCGCGCTGGGGAACTATCACGATGACGTTGCCGCCGGGCTTCACATATGGCAGGTATCTGTGGAGGAGTTCGATGGCGTGCTCCAGAGACATGTGCTCGAGTACGTGAGCAAGGAGCAGGGAGTCGTATCGGCCGATTGTTGCATCCGAAGAGGAGGTGAAGCCCTCGACCGTGTATGCGGTGCAACCGCGCTCTCTGGCTACATCAACCGATGCTTGGCTCGTGTCTACGCCCACCCCGTTTCCGTCGAGGTGCAGCAAGTTCCTTCCGATGCCACAACCCACATCGAGAACGAATCCGGGCTTCAGACTGCGGATATTCCACCGATACGCTGCCTGGACGTTCAGGAGACGTTTCCACCGTGCACTCGATGCGCGTTCCAACCGCTCGGTGTATGGATCGGGCGGTGTCACGGGAACAGGCTCCTTGCAAGCTCGGCAAACCTGACTATCAGATAGAGCGCTCCGGCGCCGACGAGAAGCAGGAAGCTCCAGGGCCAGCCCGGGTCGACTTCCTCCTCTTCGGAGGGAGCTTCTGACCGGTCGTTCGGATCTGCGGTCATACCGGAGGTACGCCGTGGCGCCTGTCTGAGAAGAATCGATCCTTGCGCCCTGCAATCGCATACCGCTGTATGAGCTCTTCCCTGAGATTCTCCGGCTCGATCACAGCGTCGATGATGTCTTCAGCTGCGAGCCGCATCAGATCGACATCCTCTTCGTACTCCAAGCGCTTCTCCTCGACGAATGCGGTGCGGTCAGGCTCGTCGAGGGCCTCGATCGCGTTGAAGTACACGGCATTCACAGCAGCCTCGGGACCCATCACTGCGATCTCGGCAGTCGGAAGAGCGATCGTCGCTTCGGGCCGAAACCCCGGACCTGAGAATGCGTAGAGCCCGGCGCCGTACGCCTTTCGCACGATGACCGAAACCCTTGGTACCGTTGCCTCCGCCATTGCAGTGATCATCTTCGCCCCGTGTCTGATGATGCCCTCTGCCTCGACCTGGCTCCCGATCATGAAGCCCGGAACGTCTGCAAGGAACAACAGCGGAACGTTGAAGGCATCACAGAGCCACATGAACCGTGCGGCTTTGTCAGCGGAGTCAACGAACCAGACGCCGCCGAGAACTGCGGGCTGGCTGGCCACGATTCCTATGGGCTTGCCGTCAAGGCGTGCAAAGCCTGTGATGACCTCCCTTGCGAAAAGCTCCTTCACGTGGAAGAACGATCCTTCATCCACCAGCCCGTTGATGAAGTCTTCCATGTCGTATCCGACCTTGGGATCAGCGGGCAGCACCGACGCGATATCGGCCGTTGCCTGAGGCGGTTCGGGCCCGTACTCGTGGGGATGGACCCTGTAGGTGTCCGAGACGTATGAGAAGTACGCCTTAGCCCACGCAATAGCTTCCTCATCGGATGAGACCAGCGCATCGCCGCACCCGGAAGTCTCACAGTGGACCCGGGCGCCTCCCATCGCCTCAAGTGTCGTGTGCTCCCCCACAACCATCTGTGCCATCCTCGGAGATCCGAGATACATCGATGCGTTGCCTTCAACCATCACCACGACGTCGCAGAATGCTGGGATGTATGCGCCGCCGGCTGCCGAGGGTCCGAAGAGACAGCAGATCTGAGGACCGCGTCCTGACAGCCTGATCTGGTTGTAGAAGATCCTCCCCGCTCCCCTCCTCCCTGGGAAGAGCTCGACCTGGTCGGTGATGCGCGCACCAGCTGAGTCAACGAGATAGAAGACGGGGAGCAGTTCGTCATATGCGGCTTCGAGGGCGCGGATCATCTTCTCGACCGTGATCCTGCCCCAGGAACCAGCCTTGACGGTCGGATCGTTGGCGATGACCATGACAGCGCGACCCTCGATACGGGCCCTCCCGGTTACAACTCCATCAGCCGAGAGAACCTCGTCATCGTTGCGGGCGAGGAGTCCGTCTTCAACGAAGGAGTCGGAATCGACCAGGAGATCGATGCGATCGCGAACGAAGAGCTTCCCCTGTGTCTTCAGCTTGTCATGATATCGATCAGGACCTCCACCGAGTGCATGCTCCGTTGCCTTGGTGAGCCGGTCATCCATCAATGACGATTCCTGGTGCGGATCCTGATGGGTGTTCCTGTGAAGTCATAGGTCTCCCTGATACGGTTTTCTATGAAGCGAATGTAGTCGGTTCCGAGCTCGCCGCCACGGACGAACAACACGAAAGTAGGCGGATCGGTCTCCGCCTGGACGGCATACAGGATCTTTGGCCGCCTCCCCTTGCGCACCGGCGGCGGGTGGGCCTCTTGGAGCGTCCGTATGAGTCGGTTCACCTCTGAAGCCGGTATCCGCTGTCTGCGATGCTCGAGGACCGTGCGTATGTACTTCGGGAGCCGATGCGTTCTTGATCCGGTCTTGGCGGACATCCGCAGAACAGGTGCCCAATCCACGAATGCGAGCCTGTCGGCGACTGAGTCCTCGGTTGCGAGTCGCTCATCCTCGGAGAGATCGTCCCATTTGTTGAGAAGGATTATGAGACCGGAACCGGTCTTGGCGATCTCCTCAGCAAGGCGTTGCTCCTGGTGAGTGGCACCCCTCTGACCGTCCACGACGAACAGCACGACGTCTGACTTTCGCACAACGTCATGGGCCCTGAGAACCGAGTAGTAGTCGGCATCGTCCTTGATCTTCGTCCGTCGCTTGATGCCGGCGGTGTCGATGACTTCGAAGAACTCCCCATCGATGTCCACGACCATGTTGATTGGATCTCTCGTGGTCCCAGGAATATCGGAGACCAACACACGCTCGGAACCGGCGAGCCTGTTGAGCAGCGTAGATTTTCCAACATTGGGTCTTCCGACGATGGCGAGGCTTGCGATCGTGTCAGGGTCTCCGTCGCCATCGAGGTCTGTCGGAAGGGAGCCAACGAGAAGGTCAAGAAATTCCCCGGCGTTTCTGCCCGCAAGGGCAGAAACAGGGATCGGAGTGCCGAGGCCGAGTCCCCAGAGATGGGCAAGATCGGACTCGATTGCAGGTGAGTCGACCTTGTTCGCCGCAAGCAGATACGGAACCCCCGATCGCTGGAGGACTCGCGCAATTCCCATGTCGTCATCCGTGACGTCCGTTGTTGCATCGGCTACGAAGACGACGAGATCTGCCCCGGAAACGGCGACCTCGGCTTGCTCGCGAATGTCGGAAGCGAGCTGCTCCTTGGGACGGGCTTCCCAGCCTCCCGTATCCACGACGTGGAATTCGTGGCCTGCCCACTCGGCTTCGAACTGTCTACGATCACGGGTTACGCCAGGTTCCTCGTTCGTGACTGCGGCCTTCCGGCGGACGATGCGATTCACAAGAGTCGACTTACCGACGTTCGGGCGCCCGAGGACCACAACGATCGGCGTCCTGCTCATCGTGCAGCGCCCAGAAGTCCGGCAGCAGTCGAGGGCGCAACCAGGACAGGGGCCTTCGCGGCGTTGGTGACGCTGGTCAGAGGAGTGTCGTCGATGAACATGTCCCCTGTGAGTGCAACATCCGGGATCACATAGGCGCCTACCGGTCCGGTGTCGTTTGCGATCGTCTCCATGATGTCTTCTCCAACCATGAGGCCCGCGACTCCGGTATTGCCACCGAAATAGTCGTTCGGTACCTCGAGGAGCCGTATCTTGCGATTTGCGAGGCGTCCCAATCGATCCGTCACCGGTTCGAGCACAGCTATTCCGTACCTTCCCGTCAGGACGACCAAGGGTCCCGCCTCGGCATGTGGGTCAGGGACCCGATGCCGCGCCGCCCGGTAGCCCTCAGCGGGAGCGGCGGTAAGTGATCGCCATTCTCCTGTGACGATAGGCGCCGTAGAGGAGGAACCGAGCTCGATGCTGTCGATCTCGTCATAGAACGCCCGGATCATGCCGATCCCGTTCTCATGTTGCGCAAATCCCTCGTAGGCATCCGTGGCGGGCACGTCTCTGCCGGCGGTGACGAACAACTCGTCCGAGGCCTGGAATATGGCTCTACCAAGGTCCTTCAGTGCCTGACTCCTCCAGAAGTCAACGATCTCGAGATCGCTGGCTGCTTCGCTTGGCGAGTGTACGCGGAGAC
>QMQC01000194.1 GCA_003648875.1 Actinomycetota bacterium | reverse complement strand
TGAATGCCTCGACGACCTCGTGTGGCAGATCGCGCACGAAACCTACGGTGTCCGAGATCAACGCAGGGTGTCCATGGGGGAGTTCCAACTTGCGAATCGTTGAGTCGAGCGTTGCAAAGAGCTGGTCCTCCACGAGTACCTCAGCGTCTGTGAGATGGTTGAAAAGCGTTGACTTTCCTGCGTTCGTGTATCCGACGATGGCGACGACGGGATCGCCTGAGCGCTTGCGTTGTTTGGATCTGGTTTGTCTGGACCGGCCGGCGTCCTTCAGTTCCTTCTCGATCTTGCGTATCCGTTCGAGGATTCGACGTCGATCGGTTTCGAGCTTTGTCTCACCAGGTCCTCTTGTCCCGATTCCGGCCCCCAGACGACTCAGCTCGATGCCCTTTCCCCGAAGTCTCGGCAACCGGTAGCGGAGCTGTGCAAGCTCCACCTGCGCCATTCCTTCCTTGGTATGCGCGTGTTGGGCGAATATGTCAAGTATCAGCGCGACCCGGTCAACAACGTCGCATTGGAAAGCCTGCTGCAGGTTGCGCTGCTGCGCAGGGCTGAGGTCGTTGTCGAAAACAACAACATCGATGTCTTCGATCTTCGAGATCGACACGAGTTCGCGGAGCTTCCCACTGCCGACGAACGTCGCAGCCTTTGGTCTCTCCCTGCGCACGAGGATGGATTCAACGGGATCTGAGCCGGCTGTCTCGGTGAGCAGCGCCAGCTCGGCGAGGCTTGATTCGCCGGTGGCTAGGGCGCTTCGAGACTGTATGAGGCCGACGAGAAGTGCCCGCTGTCGTGCGACTTCGAGGTCGGTCACAGATGCGGTGAGGCGTTGACGTTGACGGCCTGCGTGGGTTCCGGCGGATTCGGGCATGTCGTAACGGTAACGCATCGTCGCGGGTGGCTGTTGCCGGTGGGCGCTCGACGTGGCTACTCTACGCGGCTACACGGGCATACCCTGTGGACCAAATCGATATGGGCCAAATGAATATGGAGGCTTGAATGAACGACAACCTCAAGAAGTGGTTGCCGTGGATTGCTGTTGCAGCAGTCGCTCTGATCGTCATCGTCATCATCGCTGTCAACAGCGGCGACGACGACACGGTCGCCGACGCAACGACGACCACGACGGGTGCTGCTGACGAAACGACCACGACAACGGAAGCCGAAGAGACGACGACCACCGAGGCAACAGAAGAGAAGCCTGAACCCGGGCCTCTCGGCGCGGTCGAGATTGCACCAGGCGAGGACATCCAGATCCGCAGCTTGCAGGCGATTACCGGCGATGTTGCCTTCCTGGGTATTCCGAACCAGCGTGGCACCGAGCTCGCTGTGACGGATTTCGGGGACATCAAGGGACACAGTGTCAGCATCGGCACGCCTCTCGATGATCTCTGCAATGCCGAGGGCGGCGCGGCAGCCGGTCAGACGATCGCATCCGACGACAAGGTCATTGGTACGATCGGTACGTCGTGCTCGGGCGCTGCAGTTCCTGCATCGAAGCTCATCTCCGAATCAGGCGGTGTGCTTGTCTCGCCTTCGAACACGTCTCCTTCACTGACGTCGGATCTCGTCGGTAACGCTGGTGATGACTACAATCCTGGCTACTACCGCACGGCACACAACGACCTTTTCCAGGGTGAAGCTGTTGCGAAGTTCGTGTTCGAGGAACTGGGTTTCACCACGGCTGCCGCCATCCACGACGGTGATCCGTACACGAATGGTCTTGCGTCCGCGTTCCAGAACGCGTTCGAGAAGCTCGGTGGTACGATTGTCGTCTTTACAGCAGTTGGCAAGGATGACACCGACATGACGGGTGTTCTCACCGAGGTCGCCGCTGAGGAGCCTCAGGCCCTCTTCTTCCCGATCTTCCCACCTGCGGGTAACTTCATCGCTATCCAGTCCAAGACAGTGGCTGGGTTCGATACGATCCAGTTGATCGGGGCTGATGGCCTGTTGGTCGACAACTTCATGGAGTTGGAGGAATCCGAGGGCATGTACTTCTCGGGCCCGAACCTTGACTACGGCAACAACGCCTCAGAGATCGGAACAACTGCTGGGGACTTCCTCTCAGCGTACGACGCTGCATACGGAGAGCCGCCTTCGGCCCCGTTCTGGGCGCACAGCTACGACGCAACCGTGTTGCTACTGTCTGCGATCGACGCTGTCTCGGTCGAGATGTCCGACGGGACGCTCATCGTCGACCGCCAGGCGCTTCGTGACCACCTGGACGCGACGAGCGGATTCGGTGGAATCATCGGAACCCTGTCCTGTGATGCGTTCGGTGACTGTGGCTCACAACGGGTCTCCGTCGTGCTCCACACCGATTCGAGCGACTTGGAGGCAGGAAAGAGCAATATCGTCTTTGAGTTCTCGCCCAACTGATCTCATAGACACAACGAAGCGAGAAAGCCGGCGCCCTAGGCGCCGGCTTTCTGCTTTACTCCCAGCCACATGGCGACTACCACCGTGGCCCCGACACGATCCTTCAAGTTCTCCTGGACCGACTCGTTCCTGTGGGCAATCCGTGTCATGGCGATCTTCATCATCGTGTGGGGTTTCGTCGGGACTATCGCCCTGGGCCTCGAAGGCAATGGCCTCAGCCTCGAGGCATGGAAGCAGCTGCTCGTCGCCGGTGTTGCCAATGGGTCGATGTACGGTCTGCTCGCCCTCGGCTACTCGATGGTGTACGGCGTACTCGGGTTCATCAACTTTGCTCACGGCGAGGTGTTCATGGTCGGGGCGATCGTCGGGTTCTATACGGCGAACGCGCTTTTTGATGCCGGATTCTGGGAGTCGAACTTCATTCTCTCGATCATCATCGTTCTGGTCGTAGCGGTCGTGAGCTCAACGTCCACGGCTGTGCTGATCGAGAAGATCGCGTATCGCCCCCTGCGTGACGCGCCAAGGTTGATCCCGCTCATCACGTCGATCGGCATCTCGTTCTTCATCCAGAACGCCGTCGCGTTGCTTGTCGGACCGGCGGTAAAGACCTACCCGGCAGTACCTACATGGTTGAGCGATCCAATCAATGTGCTTGGTTTCGACATTCCCGGCACGGTATTGCTTGTACTGGTTCTTGCGCTGATATCGATGGTCGGCCTGTGGCTCTTCGTCGAGCGGTCCGCAACGGGAAGGGCCATGCGTGCCGTAGCCGAGGACAAGGAGATCGCTGCGTTGATGGGTATCAATGTCGACAGGGTCATCGTGACGACTTTCGCGGTCGGAGGGATGATGGCCGGCGTTGCAGCCCTTCTGTGGGCGCTCATGTTTCGAGGTGTGTCGTTCTTCATCGGGTTCCTGCCCGGCATCAAGGCATTCACGGCTGCTGTCCTGGGTGGCATTGGGAACATCGTTGGGGCGATGTTTGGTGGCATCCTGCTTGGGTTGTTCGAGGGACTTGGTCCTAACATCGTGCTTCGCGGACTGTCCTGGCAGATCCCTACTGCGCTTGCCGTGGTTCTCCTTGTCGTGGGTTCCGCAACTGTCCTCGGAGGGCGAAGCATCAGGCGCAAGGGCATTGTGGTCCTGGGTGCTGCCGCCATCGTGATGGGAATTGCAGGCGTCACAGGCTTCACGATCGTCATACCCGGACTCAGCCAACTGAAGGATGTCGTGGCGTTCACCGCCCTGATCCTTGTCTTGATTTTCAAACCAGCTGGCTTGTTCGGTGAGCGATTGGCGAAAGAGGACCGGGCCTGATGACTGAGACTCTCGATCGCACGGACGCGCCCCACACCCCAGCACCCAACCCTGTGGACTGGTCGAAGGTTCAGAAGTGGGGTGCCCTTGGTGGCCTGACGATGGCGTTTGTCGCCGCCATAGGGATGGTCGCTTCTCTTGATCGCCGACTCATTATTTCTCCGTGGTTGCGCCTCGGATTCCTCACGTTGGTGTGGGTGCCGGTTGTGTACGGGTATATCAGCGCAACCGAGGATGTGCCTGATGGATCTCCTCCTCCCGTCAAGGGCGAGCGGGATCTCATCTCTGGTCTCGTCACTGGACTGCTCTCAGGGCTCTTCTTCTCCTTGTTCATCGTCACCATCGACACTGTCGATCTCAGGGACATCTTCAGGAATCTCAGCCCACAGCTCGTCGAGCTGCTCACGTTCGGGCGAGGCATCGGCGTTGCATCTCTGCTCTGGATCGTCGGCTCAGGGCTTCTTGGGCTCCTTGGCGGTGCTCTCAAGGTGGTTCCCCGCAAGGTACGGAGTGCGCTGAGCGCAGCGGTAGTCGGTGTGCTTTGGTTTGCGCTGCTCGAGATCATCGTCACCGACATCACCCAAGGCCTCCACATCGACTTCCTCTCGGATTGGATCTACGCCCTCAACGGTGGGCTCACCACGCTCTCGGCAGGTGTTGTCGCTCTGTTGTCCGGTGCCAGCGGGTGGCGGTCTGATCAGCGGACATTGGCTGAAAGGCGGCTTGAGCGGATGAACCTCGAACCAGAGGTC
>QMQC01000193.1 GCA_003648875.1 Actinomycetota bacterium | reverse complement strand
TTGCCCTTGTCCCACGCCGACAGCTTCGACTTGATCACTTTCAACGGCAGATAGTGGTCTCTCTGTTCTGTGAGGACATACTGAATACGTTGCACGTCATCGTCATCGAAGATGCGATAGCCAGAAGACGATCTCCCGGGTTGAATCAGCCCCCGTGACTCGAGAAACCGGACCTTGGACACCGATACGTCGGGGAACTCGGGTCTGAGCAAGTTGATGACTTCCCCAATCGTGTGTGTCCGTTGCGGAGGTGATCCGACGGCGCGCAGCTCAGCCATGGCCCCGGGACACCCTGAGGTGATACTTGCCGATCATCAACTCGTCGCCCTCCCTGAGCATTCCAGCTGCAAGGCGTTGGCTGTTGACATAGGTGCCGTTGGTTGAGCCAAGATCGGACATCGCCAATCCAGCGTCATCGACGACGAACCGCACATGCTCTCTTGACACCGTCACGTCAGGGAGAAAGATCGCGCTTTCGGAACCTCTTCCAGCGACCGTCATGCCGGACCCAAGAACGTAGGTGAGTCCTGTCTGTGGCCCACCCTCGATGGTGAGCGCCCAAGCGAATGCTCCTGCGAGCTTTCCGGACGAGTCCTCGCGGGTCTCTGCCGTTGCATCAGGCTCCCACAGGACGGTTGGATCCTGCTCGATGTCGACATGATCTGGTACGTCATCGTGGATGTCTTCCATGAAACCATCCTACAGGTAAACCCTCAAGCATGGGTTGAACCTTCTGTCAGATGCCGGATAGAGGGGGCGAGGTGCCTGGTCGTCGCTTGAACCTGCGCTCTTGGGTCAGGCGACCGACGACTCGTACCCCGCTGCCGTGAGCAAGTTCTCGAGTTCGGACGGATCGGATGCTTCGATCACGGCGAACCAGCCATCACCGTACGGGTCCGAGTTCACGAGCTCCGGGTTCGATTCGAGAGCATCATTGGTCGCCGTGATGGTTCCGGACACCGGGGCGTTGACGTCCGATACCGACTTCGTGGATTCGACTTCTGAGCAAGGCTCGCCGGCAGTTACCTCAGCGCCGATCTCGGGAAGTTCCACATAAACAACGTCACCGAGGGCATCTTGTGCAAAATCAGAGATTCCCATTCTCACTGAGGAACCACCCTCAAGTTTGGCCCATTCGTGGCTCTGGGCGTACTTGCGATCGTCGGGGTACTGCATGGATCCTCCTGAAGCGTTCGCGGCAATTCTAAGTCGGTGCGGAGCTGACGTGGAGGCTGTTCGCCGACTAGGAGGAACCCCTTCCCTTCTTGCGGTCAGCGATCGCGGTTCTCATGTCTCCGAGATACTGAACGGCGACCCAGTAATACATGACGAGGCCGGGTATTCCGAACAGATAGGCAATCCAGGTTGCCCAGGCGGCTGAGAATCCATCCCCCAAGTAGAAGAGGGTTACCGATACGTAGAGAGCAAGTGTTGCCGCCTTTCCAAGAAGCCGGACATCGAGCTTGGTGACTCCGTTTCGCCATCCGTGGATGGCCCCGATGCCGATCACGACCTCGCGGACGACAAGAGCTATCGCAAACCAGGCGGGAAGCACTCCGGTGACGAGTCCCGCAACGACTGCAACGACAACAGCGATCCGATCGGCGAGAGGGTCAAGGAACTTGCCCACCTCCGTCACCTGATCGAGCTTGCGCGCCAGGAAGCCATCGATCCAATCTGTGGCCCCTATCACGCCGAGGAGAACGCCTGCCCACCCATGCTCCTGTGCGCCGAAGACCAGCCAAACGAACACAGGTATCAGAGCCAGTCTCAGGAACGAGATCGAGTTCGGTACGTTGAGGACTCTCGCCACTACGGAACCCGTACGACCCTGAACCGAACCCGAGCCAATTCCTCGTCATCGAGGGACACGACGAAGGCGTAACCCTTCGCCTCAGGAAAGGTGATGTTGTGGAATGGGCTCACGATCGGAACGATGCTGGGCGACCCGGGCGGTAGATTCGGCGGCGCGCCCACTCGCAACATACCTTTGGCTTCCACGCCGATGCTCTGGCCGTCCTCATCGATCAGCGAGATATGGAGTTCGAGATCCTGCTGACGGTCCTCTGGCCCGACCTCGGCAACCATCGCGAGGCTGAGATTTCGATGAGTGGCAGGGAGTGAGCGAACCGAGATGGTGTCAAATCCTCCCCCGAGAACGAACAGCTTGCCTGACTGCACCTGAGCTGAATCGGCGAGCATCACAGATGTGAGTTTCATGTGTTCCTGTCTCCGGGATAGAGGCCGTAGGTTCGATCATGAAGATCGGTCATGGTGCCGACGATAGCGCCACCGCAACACAGGATGCTCTGTTGGATCTCGCCGAACCTTGCCCTGGGTGACTTCGTATTCAGATCGATTCGAGGGCGTTCCTGAGATCAGCGATGATGTCCGATGGATTCTCGACGCCAACAGAGAGACGAACAAGTGAATCCGTGACACCGAGTCGAATCTTGTCGTCCGGATCGACGCCTGCGTGGGTCATGGACGCCGGGTGCTGGATGAGGCTCTCCGTGGATCCCAGGCTGACCGCCAATTTCGCAAGCTGGAGTGAGTCGAGGAAGCGGAAGGCCTCTTCCTCGCCTCCTTCTACCCACAATGAGATCATCGCTCCAGGCCCTTCACACTGCTCTTCGTAGATCTGATACCCGTCATCTTGTGGATCGAGCAGCCCGAGGTATGACACCCGCGCGACCTTGGGGTGGTTTGCAAGAAAAGTCGCAACCTTCATCGCATTCTCGTTCTGTCTGGTCATGCGTAGGGAGAGCGTCTCGAGGCTTCGCATCATCAGCCAACCGGTGAGCGGCGTAGCCATGGTGCCCAGGATCGTACGCATCTGGCCAACCTGCGCCATGAGTTCATGAGACCCGAGTGAGGCCCCGGCAATCAGGTCCGAGTGGCCACCGATGTACTTGGTTGCAGAGTAGAGAACGATGTCAGCACCATGCCTGAGCGGGTGCTGCCACATGGGCCCGAGAAATGTGTTGTCCACCATGACCGGTACGGAGTTCTCTTCGTTGCGGTACCGATCGGCGAGGTTCCTGGCTGCCCTGATCGAGAAGAGATCGTTCGTCGGATTCGCCGGCGTCTCCATCAACACTGCAGTGAGGCTTCGGTCGCCGACAAGCGCCCCGACCTCGCCTGTGGTCATGCCGTGGCGCCACTCAACCGTATCAACACCGAAGCGCGGAAGAACGTGATGGATGAAGTGGTCGGTTCCGCCATAGAGCGGACAGGTATGCACGAGTACAGAACCAGGCTCGAGAAACGTGAGCAACGTCGTCGTGATGGCTGCCATGCCTGATGCGAAGACGAGGCTCTGCTCTGCACCGTCCCAAAGTGTGAGCCTCTTTTCGAGAATCTCAAGGTCGGGGTTGTTCAGCCTCGAGTAGATCAATCCCATCGACTCGCCCGCGGAGGGCTCCGCGAGGCCATAAGCGATCTCGAAGAACCGTTTCCCCTCTGCTGCAGACTCGAACGTGAAGGTCGATGTCTGGAAGATCGGGCTCTTGAGCGCGCCTTCTGACCACTCGGGTCGGTACCCGTATCCCATCATGAGGCTTTCGGGGGACAGCTCGTGGCCCGCTATCTGCGTACGGTATTCATCTGACATGGATCCTCCCGGGCAAGCACGGCCGAACTGGTTGTCTATCGATCAAGCGGATACTTCTGATCGAATTATCGCGCAGGAACCGGATATACAACCAACCGGCCGAAGAAGATTCCTCTGACATTCCCCTTCGGGCCCTTGACCGAACAGATCATCGACGGTGTGTCGCTGTCTCTTGCTTCACGGTCGTCCCGAGGTTTCCCACATCGAAACCTCCCTGATCTTTGAGCGCCGCTCGATCCGCCCAGGGGTAGTGTGGAGGCCTCATCTGGAAGGAACCCGACGATTCACGATTCTCGTGTCGCCAAATATCCCTTGATGAATTCAAATCTGAGGGGTAGGTTCGGTGCGAGGTCTCCCAGGTTTTGCCTCCGAGAGCCTTGCGCATACGCACCCTTAGCAGGCTGTCTCGCACAATGAGACCGGCTTGGTTATCCGGGTGTGTATGCACGTCTGAGGCTCCTTGATCGGGTGGCCAAGAAGACGAAGCGCTCGAAACAGCATTTGGAACAGGCCTGTTCACGTCGAAGACACGGGCACTGAGTCAGACGCGGATCACGGCGCGAGTCGTGACGCAGCATTGTTCCCAAGACTCGAGTAGGCCGTGGCTGGAGCCCTTATTGGCGGCGATGCGGGCCGAGCGTATTGCGGATGCCGAGGGACCTCTATCGGTTCGGGTATGTTCTGGTGATGGCTGATTGGCGTGATCGTGCGGTGGGCGATCTCAGGGATCACCGAATCGCCGCTATCGGCATCCCTTGTGACGTGCGGAATCTGGATTCGATGACGGCACTACGGGATGAGGTTTTGGACCGGTTTGGTGAGGTATCAGTTGTGTGCCTCAATG
>QMQC01000192.1 GCA_003648875.1 Actinomycetota bacterium | reverse complement strand
GCGCATATGTGCCGTTATGCGTGGCTGTGGACCGAGATGGTTGTCGGCACCGTGTCACGTATAGGCGTCGGCGCGACGAGGGAGTTGCCAGGGTTTAGAGTCAGGTGATTGTGACACACGGCGCGCGACACAGTGCTGGGCGTTTGCGCCTGCTGGCAGCGATGTCAGTAGTGGTCGTGGTCGGGTGCGCCCCCGCACCTGAGGCGGTACCGCCCGTCAGTTCTCCACCCGTCAGCGCCCCGCCTGTCGCTTCTGAAACGTCGACCACAACGCTCGCTGAACCCAACCGTCAAACGCCAGGTCTGTTTCACTCCTCGAGGGTGGGGGACGATTTCCAGATCTATGTCTCTGTTCCTGACGACTACGACAGGGACACGGACGTCAGCTACCCAGTTGTGTACGTCCTCGATGGTGACTGGTACTTCAATGGTACGAACGCTCGGCTGCCCGGTGGGGTTGTCGGGATCGTTTCTTCTCTCGTTGAGACTGGCGACATGCCTCCCGCAATACTGGTCGGGATTGGCTATGCGGGGGCCAATGGGCGCTCCCGCGACTTTGGCGAAACTCCTCGAGGCTTCCACGCATTCTTGGTGGGCGACCTGATCCCCACCATTGATGAGCGGTTCCGTACCGTTCCGACCGACCGGACCTTGATCGGCCATTCCGCCGGTGCGTACAGCGCTGTATACGCTCTGCTGCGCTTCATGGATTCAGACGATCCACCGTTTGCGAAGTACATCGCCATCAGCGGCAACTACAACTGGAACGGGACCCGGATCTGGGACACCGAAGAACGGCTCAGTCGCCGAGCCGAGAAGGGGGATGTACCGGTTGCCCTGTATCTCGCTGTTGGCGGTATGGAAGAGCCTGGGTTCCTTCTCACAAGCCGCCGTCTTGCCGATGTCCTCGCGGAACGCGAATACGAGAATCTCGAATCCAAGTTGCGTATCTATAGCAACGCTCGCCACAGGGATGTGGTCAGGAGGGCGTACACCGACGGGTTGAAGTGGGTATTCGCTTCTCCACACGAGTGACCTGAGTTGAAGCTTCGCAATCCACGCCACTGCCCTGCTGCGAACCAGCAAGCTAACGGGTGCGAATAACCGGCATTATGTGCGCCGGATCAGCCACGCATCAAAGCCGATATGGGCGGGTCGGGCTAGGGCGCGGAAGTAGCGGGCGGTTGCCTGTACACAGCCTCGGGGTTCTCGGGGAAACTCTCGCACCCGAGCGCGGCATCGACGACCTCTTTCAACTCACCAGGAATCCACGGCGTATCGGCGAAGACGTCCCGAGCCGCGGTAGCGTCGAGCTTGGCCTGAAAGTCGGTACATACTGTCTTGCCTTCGACGAGCGTAGCTCGGTAGGCCGTCATTTCGCTGCTCTGAGAGAACTCCTCCCAGCCCGCAACGGTGCTCGCTCGGGCGGCCAGAGCCTCTTCGGCCAGGATGATCTTGGCCATCCAGTCCGAGATGAGGCGGTGCAGATCGGCAACCTGCTCGGGCGGATCGAGTCCCTCAAAGCCCTCCAAGACCTCGATCCGTAAAGGCTGAACCCGTTCCATCATCGCATTCACGTCACTCGGCGTGGCGATCTGTTCGGCCTCAGCGAAGACCACCTCTGATTGTTGGGCTATGCGAGCCCCAATCGTGTTCATCTCATCGACGTACTCACTCAACGACATGTCGCCACCGCCACAACCACTCGCAACGACGATGACGGTCACACAGATACCTACCGAAGCGCGACGCACAGCATCCTCCAGTGTCACCGCCGGTGCCGCACATCAGCTTAACCCGACGCTGGTGACCTCATAGGGGCCGATCGGTCATTCCACCTTCAATGCCACAGCGAAGCCGGTAGCGCATAACCGGCCATATGTGCGATCGGATCAGGCGAGCATATGTGCCGTTATGGGCGGCTGGTGCGGTCAAGGCGTGTACGGTTGCCAATGGGCGCTGCTGAGCGCTCCGTCTGTGGAGGGAGGTCAACGTGGCCATGGACATCTGGCAGCAGTTGCAGAGCGCTGAGTCCTCGACGATCGATCGAATCGTTGAGCGACTTGAGATGCGTGGCCGCGACGATACGTTCGTCGCGCTGACCGACCGCTATCTCGACCTCGTCGACATAGATTCACTTGGCACCGTATTGGAGTTGGGCTGTGGAACGGGTGTCATATCACGGTCAATCGCCGCGAGGCCCGGATATACCGGTTCGGTCGTCGGTTCTGACTACAGCGCCCAACTCGTCGAGGCTGCCCAGCAGTTCGCACGAGCGGAGGGTGTTGGAGACCTTGTCCGGTTCGAGGTCGAGGATGCACAGGCGACCCGGCAACCCAGCAACGCATACGATGCCGTGATACTGCACACGTTGGTGAGCCACCTTCCCGAGCCAGCCTTAGCGGTAGGCGAGGCAGCCCGAGTGGCCAAGCCGGGCGGCGTCGTAGTCGTTTTCGACGGCGATTACGCGTCCCTCACGATCCGCACAGGGCATCCCGATGATGAGACCGTGCTTCAAGCGATCCGGAACGTGTCGTCCGCCAATCACCACGTGATGCGATCCATGCCAGAGATCATGAAACAGCAATCGCTTTCGATCAAAGACATCGACGCCTCGGTACTTGTCGCTGCAGGCGAGTCACCGTTCTTCGGCAGCCTCGCAAGGACATACGTTCCTCTCGCTGTGAAGTCGGGAGAACTCGATGAGGACTTAGGACACGACTGGATGGATACCTTCGAAGCAGCCGCAGTTGGCGGCACCGCCTTTGCATCCTGCAACTATCTGTCCTACATCGCTCAACCCGACTAACCAGCACCGCCCATAACCGGCAATATGCACCGCTGATCGGGCGAGCATATGTGCCGTTATGGGCGGGTGTCCGAGAGGCTTGGGTGTGTGAATTGCCCAGTCCGCGTTGTCGCGAGCAGTCTTTTGTCACACGGTGATGACAGTCTTGCCTTGGGTGTGTCTGTCTCCGAGATAGCCCATAGCGTCCGGGACTTTGTCGAGCGGGTAGGTCCTGTCTATGACCGGGGTGACATCTGAGGATTCGACCAACTGTTTGAGCGCCAACAGGTCGGGTTTGTTCGGCGATGAGATGAAGGGGCGCAGCGTCTGGCCGATGAACGGTGACGACAGGGCAGCTCCCATCGAGCGACCTGTCCCCATGAGCCAACGACCACCGGAGCCTCCCACTATCACGAGCGTTCCCTCGGCCGTCAGGGCACGACGTAGCTGTGACAGGGAGCGGTTTCCTGCAGTGTCGATGATCACGTCGTAGCGCTGTTCACTCTCAGTGAAGTCCTCCTGGGTGTAGTCAATGACGTGGTCGGCCCCGAGCGACCTGACCATCTCCAGGTTCCTGGTGCTGGCCACCCCGGATACTTCCGCCCCGAGCGACTTTGCGATCTGAACGGTGAAGGTTCCCACACCACCCGAAGCCCCCACAACCAACACCTTGTGCCCAGCTTGCAGCTCTCCCTTGTCGCGCGCAGCTTGGAGAGCAGTGAATCCCGAGATAGGTACGGCTGCGGCCTGTTCGAAGGTGACGTTGGTCGGCATCGTTGCCAATGCGTCTTCGGACACAGCCACGTACTCGGCGAAAGCTCCCGTGCACCAGCCGAAGACGTCGTCTCCTGGTTGAAATTGGTCCACGTTCGTGCCGACAGCCTCGACCCGACCGGCCACTTCGGTTCCCAGAACGGTGTTCTTCGGTTTGCGCAGCCCGTAGCCCATGGCGCGGATCATGTACGGCAGACCATTCATTACGAGCCAATCACCGATATGGATGCCAGCCGCTCGAACACTCACGAGCACCTCGTCGTCGCCTATATCCGGCTTCGCGATTTCTACGAGATCCAACACATCGGCTGAACCGTATTCATATTGGACGACTGCCTTCATCATGCTCTCCTGACCTGTCACGAGGTCGGACACTGTACCGGACAGTGCAGGTCTTCAACTCTTATCGCACGCATATCCGGCAATATGTTCGGCTCACTAGGAGCGCATATGTGCCGACATGGGCGGCCTAGCGACGGAAACCAGGTCCGCCCTTGATGTCACTCGTCGAACTTGGTTTTGACCGCGAGGGAAGCTTCTGGAGTTCGCGAGTTGGATTGCAGAAACGAAACGTCCCCAAGGGGCTTTGCGAATGGCTGACTAGCGCCAACACTTGGGAGGCAATGATGGTGTGGGTGAAACGAGGGCTGTTTGGTGACGCGACCGGGCCATTCCGTATCCCAGAAGACGACTGGCCGGACGCCACTGAACATCGAATCAGCATCGTCGAAACCTGGTTGGGCACTGTGGCTTGACACCAGACGTATGCCTGCCGAAGATATCTTGCTGGACATCTCTTGGGAAGGAATGATGCCTTGGCACGTTGGGGGGCAGAAGCTCCGCATTCTGAAGATGGGTCGATCAGCGACTCGATCAAGTTGATTTCCGGATCCATTCG
>QMQC01000191.1 GCA_003648875.1 Actinomycetota bacterium | reverse complement strand
GGCTCAAGGATCACGGTGTCAATTCGATCATGAGTCTCCTCGGATCGAATCAGAACTCGTTCGCCTATACGGGTGCAGGGTTGTCATTCGCCTCATACGAGGTACCCGAGGACCTCGAACCTGAGGACGCCGAGCCGGTGTTCGAGGTGCTCTCTGAGGTACTGACGCCCGAAGGCGCCGTCGTCCTCGTTCATCGCGAGACGATCGATGACACACTCGGAGGTCTTCTCGCAGGCTTTCTCATCTACTGCGGCATGCTCGAAGACCCCATCGTTGCCACAGATGTGATCCAGCGCATTCTGGGCCGCGCAATCGGTCCGGAAGGGCGACGACTCATCCCAGAGGCGTAGTCCGTGACCATCACCTACATCGGAATCGGATCCAACATCGGCAATCGGCTCGGCCATCTCACCGATGCGGTTCGTCGCTTGGCGACGCTCGGGAGCATCGTCGAGGGTTCCCCGGTATACGAGACGGCCCCGGTGGGTGGCCCCGACCAGGATCACTATCTCAACGCGGTCGTTGGCCTCGATACCGAGATCGCTCCGCGTGACCTTCTCGAAAATCTTTTGGAGATCGAACGGATGGCTGGGCGTGTCCGTGGTGAGCGCTGGGGACCGCGAACCCTCGATCTCGATATCCTCACCTACGGTGGTGAGATCGTCGATGAGCCAGGTCTCACCGTCCCGCACCCTGAGATCCGGAATCGAAGGTTCGTGCTCACGCCACTGGCCGATGTGGCACCGGGTCTCTCCGGTCGCGACGGGCCATATGCAGATTCACTCGGGGATGTTGCGAGCCAACGGATCAGGCGTCTCACTGGACCCTACGATGTTCCGGGCGGGCGATGGATGGTCGGCATAGAGGAGGCCACCGAGCTGACAGTTGAAGGGGATTCCTTCTGCGTCGCTGCCTCGCTGGACTGGTCGAATCCGACGGGGTACACCTTCGGCGCCTTCCTTTCCGCCGTTGTACTGCGATCCGTTGCAGCTGTTACCGAGGGTCATCAGCCGTCATCGCTCACATACAGGTTCGTGCACGGCATCTCCCAGGGCGCCGATATCGTTGTCGCGCCAGTCAAGGTCAGAGGAACAACCAGATCAGCAGACTACGTCGTGTCGCTCTCAGTCGATGGTGAGATCATGGGCAGAGCGTCGGTAATGACGATCGCGGAGCCCAGGGTCGTGACGATCGCACCTCCGGTTCCAGAGGTTGTCCCGATCTCTGTGTGCGTGCCCGTTGATGAGCTCTTTGCTCCCATCGGTCGCCTTGTGGGCGAATCCGTGCGAAGTTGGCGTCCTCTTGAGCGGTGGGACATCCCCGATCTTGTCGGCGACAGGAACGATCTCTTCCGTGCCTGGAGTCCGAATGTCACCGTTGGCACGGATGATCCCTTCCTTCGGGCTGCATCGATCCTGATGCCGATCGATGGCCTGATCTGGACCTCAGCGAATCATCGTCTCGGGTATCTGGGAACGAGCGAGATCGTGGACACTCCCACGTTGGATTTCTCCGGTCGATTCCCAGACCTCTCCGTTGACCCGGGCTGGCACCTCGGCGAGGTGTCGGTCGACCACATGACGGACCGGTCCATTGCCGGAACGATCCGCGTCTGGGCAGACGATGGCACGTACGTGTCCCTCGGAACGTCTCACAACCTCGTGATGGCAAGTGACGATCTGATCGCGCGATAGTTGGGTTACTCTTCTTCCAAGGACCGATACCCCGATGGATCGGAGCCGGATGAACATCTCTATCCATGGACCAGGCCGCGCAGGCGGAGCGCTCGCGATTGCAGCCTCTGATGCTGGTCATGTGATCGTATCCGTCCATGGACGAAGCGCCGAGGCGGTTGACCGCCTGTCATCTGTAATCGACGTGCAGCACGGAACACCCGATCTGGTCATCATTGCAGTGGCGGATGATGCCATCGACCTTGTCGCAGCAGATATCGCGGGGCACGGACCGACCTTTCCCACCGTGCATGTATCCGGAGCGGTGTCCGTCCGTGCGCTCGATCCGATCAGCAACACGGGTGTCCAGGTCGGTTCAATCCACCCTCTCCAAACGCTTCCCGATCCCCAGCGCGGTGCTGCCAGACTCCCGGGCGCATGGATGGCCGTCACAGCACGAGAGCCCCTCCGGACGGTGCTCAACGACTTTGCCGTCTCGCTTCGATGTCGACCGTTCGATCTCGACGATGACGTGAAACCGCTCTATCACGCGGGTGCTACCGCCGCAGCGAACTACACCCTGACAACTCTCGATCTCGCCCTGGCTCTCTTCGAAGCTGCAGGAGTGCCGTTCGAGGCTGCTCATCCGCTCGTCGAGACGATCGTCGCGAACGCTTTCGAGATGGGTCCGGCAGAGGCGTTGACGGGGCCGGTCGCTCGCGGGGACACAGAGACCGTTGCTCGCCAGATCGCGGCGATACGGGAGCAGATTCCACAGGCCGAGGAGGTCTTTGTAGGTCTTGCCCGTGCGACCGCGGCGATCGCGGGGACATCTGCCATGATCGAAGAGGCGCTTCGATGAAGATCGTGCACGCGTTCGACGATGTTCGCTCCGTGTCAGATGGCCGCGTGGGGCTCGTGCCGACGATGGGGTTCCTACATGAGGGACATCTCAGTCTCATCGAAGCGGCGAAGAGCCAGAACGAGACAGTTGTTGTGAGTGTCTTCGTAAACCCTTTGCAGTTCAACGAGGATTCGGATCTTGACGAGTACCCACGAGATCTCGATCGGGATGCTTTGCTGTGCGAGACAGCAGGTGCAGATGTGGTATTCGCCCCAGACGTGTCCCACATGTATCCGTCCAAGCAGCGAGCGACCGTCACGGTCGGGTGCGTTGCTGAGGGAATGGAAGGTGCGCATAGACCCGGCCACTTTGCCGGGGTGGCGACGGTCGTGGCGAAGCTGCTTGCGGGGGTGCGCCCGGACAACGCCTACTTCGGGAGGAAGGACGCTCAGCAGCTTGCCGTCGTGACCACGATGGCTCGGGACCTCGCGTTTCCAACCCGTATTTCCGGCCTGACGACGGTTCGGGAGTCGGACGGTCTTGCACTTGCGAGCAGAAACGTGCGCCTCGACCCCGACCTGCGCGGGAGTGCCCTCAAGCTCAGCGAAGCTCTGTTCGATGCAGCGGATGCCTTTGAGGCCGGACATCGCGCTGCCGAGTCGCTGGTCCACATCGCGATGGATCGCCTCGTCGTCGGCAGAGATCTGCAGGTTGACTACGTCGAGGTTGCCAGGGCCGAGGACGCCGGACCAATCGCAACGATCGATACGGAGTCCTTCCTGGCCCTCGCTGCCCGCGTGGGTGGTGTGAGGCTCATCGACAACGTTCATCTCGATCCAGACACCGGTATCGCAGATCGAGGCAATCGGCTCTCTGGCCCGAGCATCCTGTACGGAGGTTCCTGATGCTGCTCACTGTCGACGTTGGCAACACGCAGGTCGCGCTGGGAATGTTCGACCACGAAGAGCTCGTGGGGCACTGGCGCGTCTCAACGAATCCCGAGGCAACGTTCGACGAGGCGCGATGGCAGCTTGTTGGGATTCTCGGTGCTGACGGGTTCAGCCAGAGCGACATCCGTGGGGTTGCGATCTCAAGTGTGGTGCCGGCGATGACGACAGCGTTTCGGCAAGTTGCTCCACATCTCACCTCTGGTCGAATCGTCGTTGTCGAACCGGGTGTAAAGACCGGTATGTCGATCGAGATTGACAATCCCAGGGAGGTGGGCGCCGACCGCATCGTCAACTCACTCGCTGCGAGGGAGACGTACGGCTTCCCCGTCGTCGTTGTCGACTTCGGAACGTCCACGAACTTCGACGTGGTCGGTGCCGAAGGCTCCTACATTGGCGGCGCCATCGCCCCCGGTCTGGAAATATCGACAAATGCGCTCATTTCTCGCACGGCGGCACTCCGCAAGGTCGAGTTCTCACCTCCCCGATCCGTGATCGGAAAGGGGACGGTTGAAGCGATCCAGTCCGGAGGACTGTATGGGCACGCAGGACTCGTGGACGGGATCATGGAACGGATCGCGGCTGAATTCGATGAGCCGGTCACAAGGGTGGCAACCGGCGGTTTGGCATCTACCATCGTTCCCCACTGCTCGAGCGTCGAGACGGTTGATCCGTACCTCACCCTTGAGGGGCTGCGCATTATCTTCGAACACAATCAGGAAGCTGAATGACCGACAACGCTGAACTCGATGATCCATCCTCGGATGATTCCGATTCACTCGAATCGAACCCGCTGACGCGCGGGCGCCTGGCGAAGTATCGAAGGGTGATGGAGGACGGCTGGTTCCCCTATGCATCCGGGCGCACCGATACCGCAGCTGAATTGGCCGAGCGGTTCGGAAACCTCGAGCCGGGAACATCGACGGGAGCCACAACGACCATTGCGGGCCGCCTCATGAACACCCGCGAGATGGGCAAGCTCATCTTCGCCCCCGTTGCTGATGTTT
>QMQC01000190.1 GCA_003648875.1 Actinomycetota bacterium | reverse complement strand
GCCGATACCGCGTGCGATCCCCTCCGCCGTCTTGTCGGAGATGTCATCTGCAACGGTCTGTGTCACATCAGACTTGTTTGTTTGTTACGAAACATAGCTTGTGCAGGTCGATACAAAGTACTCTAGCGCCACGTCAGGCAACCTTTGGAGTGTTCTGCCGGCCAGGAACACCGCTCACGGTGTCCTCGTCCTCAACGCAGTCCAGACTGCGCCTTCGTCCTGCGTCCTTGTGACCAGCGCTCCTGACTCGACATCGACACCACGAACGTTGCCTGACACGGCACTAGTGTGTGCGGACCCTGCAAGCTTGGTCCGGCCAACCGGATGCAGGTGCCCTGTCGCATCGGGCGGTGGGTCGAACCAGAAGGAGCCTTCCAATGAGCAGAATTGTCAAAGCAGCCATCCTCCAGACGGAATGGACCGGCGACAAGGAAACGATGATCGAACTCCACGAGGAATATGCCAGGAAGGCGGCCGCCCAAGGTACACAGGTGATCTGTTTCCAGGAGCTGTTCTACGGCCCCTACTTCTGCCAGGTGCAGGACATCGAGTACTACGGATACGCAGAAGAGATTCCCAACGGCCCGACAACAGAGCGATTCCAGAAGCTTGCCGAGGAACTCAACATGGTGATGGTCCTTCCCATGTACGAGCAGGAGATGGCAGGGTTTCTCTACAACACAGCAGCGGTGATCGACGCCGACGGGACATATCTGGGCAAGTACCGCAAGCACCACATCCCGCACGTTGGTGGGTTCTGGGAGAAGTTCTACTTCCGCCCCGGCAACCAGGGATACCCGGTCTTTGAGACCGCCGTTGGCAAGGTGGGCGTCTACATCTGTTACGACAGGCACTTCCCTGAGGGATGGAGAGCACTCGGGCTCCACGGAGCAGAGATCGTCTTCAACCCTTCGGCGACGAGCAGGGGATTGTCCAAGTACTTGTGGCAGATCGAGCAACCGGCATCGGCTGTAGCCAACATGTACTACGTCGGAGCGATCAACAGGGTCGGCGTCGAGGACCTCGGCGACAACGACTTCTACGGCTCTTCGTACTTTGTTGATCCCCGTGGCCAGTACGTTGGAGATGTCGCATCGGACACTGAGGCCGAGCTCGTTGTTCGAGACCTCGACCTCGACAAGATCGAGGAGGTTCGCAACGGGTGGGCCTTCTATAGGGATCGTCGGCCTGAGACGTACAGTCCGCTGACGGAGGGATAGCGTTGATGGGCATCCACAAAGAACTCACCGATCGCACCAGGGCGGTGCTGCCTTCGTGGCTCGCGCTCTACTACGACGAGCCGATCGCCATCGATCGCGGCGAAGGCCGCACGGTCTGGGATCTCGAAGGAAACGAGTACCTCGATTTCTTTGGGGGGATCCTCACAACCATGACTGCGCACGCACTGCCCGAGGTGACTGCAGCGATCAATGAACAGGCCGCAAAGGTTCTCCACACATCGACGCTCTATCTGAATCAGCCGATGGTCGAGCTGGCGGAGACGGTGGCGCAGATGTCAGGTATCCCTGATGCCAAGGTCTTCTTCACACCTTCTGGGACCGAGGCCAACGATGCTGCAATGCTCCTTGCGACCTCATACCGCAAGTCGAATCAGGTCCTGGCGCTCCGCAACAGCTATCACGGTCGAAGCTTCACCGCAATAGCGTTGACGAGCCATCGCGCCTGGTCGCCAACGGGATACTCAGCGCTCAATGTGCAGTACGTCCAGGGTCCATACAAGATACGGAGCCCATTCAAGGACTTCGATGACGATGCCTTCATTGATGCTGCGGTGGACGATCTCCACCAAGTGATCGACATGATGACCTCTGGTGATGTTGCGTGCATGATCGCCGAGCCCATCCAGGGAGTTGGCGGGTTTGCAACACCCCCGGACGGATTCTTCAAGAGGTTCAAGGACGTTCTCGACGAGTACGGAATCCTGTTCGTGTCGGACGAGGTTCAAACCGGTTGGGGTCGGACAGGGGAACACATGTGGGGCTACCAGGCTCACGGCATCACTCCGGACATCCTGACGTTTGCCAAGGGCATCGGCAATGGTCTTTCGATCGGTGGAGTCGTCGCAAGTGCGGAGATCATGGACTGTATCGGGGCGAATTCGATTTCGACGTTTGGCGGAAACCCCTTGGTGTCTGCCGGTGCACTTGCGAACCTGAAGTACCTGATCGAGAACGATCTCCAGGGCAACTCGCTCAAACAGGGATCGAGGTTGTACGAGTCGCTCCTACCCGTCTCGGACGAGACGCCCTGGATCCTCGAGATCCGCGGCAAAGGTCTCATGCTTGGGATCGAGACCGTGGAGCCCGGCACGATGGAACCAGACGGTGCCCGTGCCGGACGGCTGCTCGAGGAGACCAGAAAGCGGGGACTGCTGATCGGTAAAGGTGGCCTGTACGGCAACGTCCTGCGAATCGCACCACCCATGACCGTCACGGAACAGGAGATCGATACTGCGGTAGGGATCATCGCCGAATCAGTGTCGGTCATCGACTGATCACACGAGAGGAACCAGCAATGAAGACACTCATCTCAGGTGGAACGGTGGTCACGGCCATTGACACCGTCGCGGCAGACGTACTCATCGATGGCGAGGTGATCATCGCGATAGGCGCACCAGGAACGCACGGATGGGCAGATCAGGCCGACAAGGTGATCGACGCCACAGGTAAATACGTCGTCCCCGGTGGGATCGATCCCCACACCCATATGGAGCTGCCATTCGGCGGAACGTACGCCTCGGACACATTCGAGTCTGGTACCCGTGCCGCGGCATTCGGGGGGACGACGACGATCATCGACTTTGCGGTGCAGGTGAAGGGCGAGAGCCTCATCGATGGATTCGACACGTGGATGGCGAAGGCGGAGGACGAATGCGCCATCGACTACGGATTCCACATGATCGCTGGTGACATCAACGAACAGTCGTTGTCCGACATGGATGTTCTCATCGATCGCGGATGCACGAGCTTCAAGCTGTTCATGGCGTATCCGGGGGTGTTCTACTCGGATGACGGAGACATCCTGCGCGCCATGCAGAAGGCAGCAGCCACAGATTCGATGATCATGATGCATGCCGAGAACGGCATGGCGATCGACGTGTTGAGAGAGCAGGCGCTCGAGAGAGGCGAGACAGATCCGGTCCACCACAGCCTGACGCGCCCATCGGTGACAGAGAGCGAGGCGACCCATCGGGCGATAGTCCTTGCTGAGTTGGCCGGTGCGCATCTGTACGTCGTTCACATGTCGGCCAAAGAGGCGCTCGAAGAGATCGCTGAAGCCCGTGACAAGGGACTGCCGGTCTTTGCGGAGACGTGCCCGCAGTACCTGTTCCTCAATGTCGAGGACCATGTCGCGTCCGAGGGGTTCGAAGGGGCGAAATACGTATGCTCAACACCGATTCGCAAACGTGAGGATGGACACCAGGACGCCCTGTGGATGGGGTTGGCAACGAACGACCTTCAGGTCGTGTCCACGGACCATTGCCCCTTCTGCATGGACGATCACCCGATCCTCGGTACACAGAAACAGCTAGGTGTCGGGGACTTCACGAAGATCCCGAACGGACTTCCGGGTGTCGAGGATCGCTTCCAGCTCATCTATCACGGCGGCGTCGTCGAAGGTCGGATCGATCTCAACAGATGGATCGAGCTCACAAGCACGGCTGCAGCAAAGATCTTTGGGATGTATCCGAAGAAGGGCACGATCGCCGTTGGGTCCGACGCAGACATAGTGGTGTTCGACCCGGACATCGACTGGACGAAGTCGGTGAGCCAGCACCACATGGATGTCGACTATTCGCCCTATGAAGGCAAGGAAGTCAAGGGCAAGGTCGAGACCGTGTTGCTGCGCGGAACCGTGATCGTCGATGGCGACGAGTATCTTGGTCAGAAGGGGGACGGCCGTTACCTACAACGAGAGCGCGTCTCAGTTCACCACTAGTGAGCATTAGCAAATACGATCCTTGGAGCCCAACTTGAAACGGATCAATCACATCATCGGTGGTGAGGAGGTCGTATCGTCCTCAGGACGTACGTCTCAGGTGCACAACCCAGCCACCGGCGAGACAACTGCAAACGTCGGACTCGCGACCATAGAAGAAGTGGATTTTGCTGTGGGAACGGCAAAGGCTGCTGCAGCCGAGTGGAGTGCAACATCGCTCGCAAAGCGGACGAGGGTCATGTACGCCTTTCGCGATCTCGTCGATGAGCACAAGGGTGATATCGCTGCGCTGCTGACCGCTGAGCATGGCAAGGTGCGTTCCGATTCGCTTGGAGAGGTTCAGCGAGGAATCGAGAACATCGAGTACGCATGCGGACGGGCTGAGCACCTCAAGGGGTCGTTCGCCCAGGAGGTCTCGACGAACATAGATGTCTACTCGGTTCGACAGCCCCTCGGAGTCGTTGCGGGAATCACGCCGTTCAACTTCCCCGCAATGGTGCCCATGTGGATGT
>QMQC01000189.1 GCA_003648875.1 Actinomycetota bacterium | reverse complement strand
GGGCCCGCATGCGCGTCCGGGTCGAATGTGCTGAGCTTCGGTTTCGGGCTACTCGATCTGACAGGCCAGGCACGCCTGGCGCCACGTCAGACAGCCTTTGCAGTGTTCTGCCGGCCGGGAACCTTGCCGGATACGGCACTGGAAAAGAAGGGAGACAGTCCGAAGCGGCTACCTGACCCGCCTGTGGGTCCGGTCGTAGTGGAGGTCCTCCACGAAGATGGCAACGCGGCCGGCAAGGCCGGTGACGATCGCCATTGCACCAGCCATCAGCACCGTCAGAAGGTACGGGTTCAAGAGAGCGCCGCCAGCGATCATTGCGATTTCGTGGATCTGGGTTGCCATACCAAGCATCGTCACCCATTGCGGGCCTGAGAACAATCAGGTATTACCCCAATCCAACCCTGAGTACCCTGAGACCGATTCAGGTCCGATCACGGCGGTGCTCAATCGCTCCCTCCGCACGAATGGATAGGCCCAACGCCGCTGTTGCCGCAACAAGCATTACCGTCGATCCGATCATCTCGAGCGCTTCCTCTGTGATCATCGCCGGGTTGTAGATTGCGGCCCGCACCGGTGACCCACCCCAGTTCTGGACAAGCTCGAGGGCCAGCGCCACGAACCAGACGGCCGCACCTGCCACGAGCAGCGCAACGATGCGAGCTTGTCCCCGATACCTGCGCACCACTCCCCACCATGCCACGGCAGCAATGCCCATCACGGGGAGATAAAGGAACTGCCAGTCGATCCCAGACCACCGCTCCAGACGCTCGTGAATGGCGATGCCTTCATCGAGGGCCAGCAACGCCAGGATCGGCCACCAGATCCAGATCGCCTGCGATCGGGGTCGATCGGTCACAGCGACCAGCAGCCACCAGAAGGCTGTGGTCCACAACAGAGCCGCCGAGAACCATGTCGCAACCGATACTTCGGAGTCGAGGTTGGCGGCGCCCCATTCCGGAAAGGCCACCCGCTGCAGGGTGCCCATCACCACGAGCACACCAATGGCAACACCGGAGACGACGGCTACCACCGCGCCGGGCACTCTCGCGGCCAACGAGACAAGACGACCGGGGCCTGGTGGATCCGTTGCCGCGACATCGGTCTCGGTTAGGGGCACAACGACCACTCGTCCAGCATCTCGGTCGACTCCCATCTCACGTGTCAGTAGATCGCCTTGTCACGACACATCAGAGGACTCTCCCCTTTGCGATTCTGTTGTGACGCCGAGTTCGGCGGTCAGATCCTCAGCAACGATGAACAAGCCATCCGACTGTGCGACGGTCGTCCCATCGTGAAGCATCTCGCCCGTGATCTTGAGTCGCCGCCCTCGTCGTTCGAGCACCGTGCCCTTCATCGTGAAGGATCCATTTGCTTTCGCTGGCTTTCTATACCGGATGGCAAGGGTCGCAGTGAACACGAGAACGTGGTGTTTGTACATCGCGGACCATGCCGAGATCTCATCGAGAGCCGTGGCAACGATGCCACCGTGAAGGGTGCCGGCAAAACCTTCGTACTCGGCGCGCGGGTCGAACGGGGCGATCAACGACTCGCCCTCCCTGCGGAAGTCGTCGAGATGTAGCCCGACGGGATTCTCCTCACCGCATCCAAAGCAGCGGTCGTAGCGATTTCTGAGGGTCTCGATGTCCACAGCGGAACCCTACCCACTGTCATTCGGCGAGAGTCCGACCACTGTTGTGCGACCACATCATCTCTCTCGGATCGCGGCTATCCACGAGCAGCGCCATATGAGCATCCGACCGGCTGCCCAGGTCGATCGAAACCAACCCATCGGAAAGCAGGCGCGACAGAGCTGCTCGAATCGGCTCGACAGGCGATACCAACGCACCTCCGGTGTCTGCAACACCGGACTACACCATCCCACCCAGCCGATCACACGCTACCGCTGCGCTGCACGCCCAGTCCTCGGTCGTCTTGGATCTGTCTCAGGGAATCGGCTGGTCGAGTGCCAAATACACCACGGGAGCGAAGCCCCAGATTGCGGTGATGATCAGTGCATAGCCGAGGATCTTGGCGGGTACCTTTCCGTATGTGAATCCGGCGACCATGAGGAAGACGACAACCCACCACAATGTCGAGGATTGGAACATGAACGTGCCTTCGAACAGGTCAAACGAAACGTACGCACCCGCAAGAATGCCGACCGGTACGGCCAGGTTTCCTATGACTCTGAGGTCTCCGCCCTTGATTAGCGCTATGCCGAACGCAATGAAGAATATCGCAAAGAGCAAAACAAGCCCTGCGAGCACCACATTCAGACCACCGATTGGACTGAGACTGGATTGCTGAACGAGCAGGAACACCTGAGTGGCCAGAAGCAACCCAACGACAAGCTCAACCCAGCCCACCATCTTGATGGGATCTTGGCCTCCTTCGGCCGGTTCAGCGCCCACACCGATGAGGTACAAACCGATCACCCAAGCTCCGAGAGCAAATGTAAAGAAAATGACTGCTACTGAAAGCAAAATCCCTCTCCTCGTCGCGTGATCACATCCTAATCAGCGACCCCCAAGGATTTCAGGACAACAACTCCCCCAATGCACGACAGGCACCGAGCGAACACGACGGAGCATATTTGTGAATCGGTCAGCACGGGCAGACCCGGTGGGGGCTTCTATATCAGGTTTGCGAGTGCTTCATCTGTTGTGGGGACGCCACTTGCGATGTAGCGGAAGTTCACAAGAGCTGCCGCGTATCCGTCGCCAAGTTCCGGGTGTTGCGCGGCGGCGGTTGCATCGCTGACGACATGGACTTCGAATCCGTCTTCTGTGAGTTGCCGCAGGTGGGCTTCAACACAGAGATTTGCCGACATCCCGGCAAGGACGACCTTCGAGACCCCTCGCTTTCTCAGTTGAAGCGTGAGGTCGTTCGTTTGCGGGCCATAGACCTTGTGCGGGTTGGTCACGATCGTTTCGCCGTCGTTGATGAACTTGCCGAGCGGATCCACCCAATCGGCACCAGAACCGTCGAATCCCTCGAGGGACAACGCTCCGGATCGGTTGAACATGCCGATGTCGTGCATGAGATTCTCCACGGTGCCACCGAATTGCCAATCACCATCGGTCGGGTAGTAGTAGTGCGGCGAGACGAACACCGTGTACCCGGATGCCTTTGCTCCTGCGATCAGCTGTTCGAGATGTTCAACGGTGCGGTTCTCAGTGACGCTTGCTCCAACGAGCTCCCAGGTGACGCCGTCTGGACTGAGAAAGTCGTTCTGTGGATCGGTAATGACCACCGCAGTGGTTGACGGGTCGAATCCCATGATTACTCCTCACGGCGCGGACATTCGCCGCGACTGTCACAGAACAGCAGACCAGGTACTGCCGAAATGTCGCAACTGTCGGATTGCCGACAGTGAGATACCCAAAAAGGCGCCTCTCGATGTGGCCCACGCCCTCCTGAATGTTGGGACGATCGACGATCGCCCCGATGGCGGATGGTGGTTTCTGAACTCCTTCTCCATTGGGGTTGCCCCTAACGGGACTGCCCATGTCCATGTCGGAAGCGACACCGAATCTGGAGAATCGATCTTGGAGAAACCGGACTCTGGCTGCACGAATACCCGGAGGGAACGTTGGAGGGCGAGGTCGAGCCGTTCACAGGAACGGCCGTGTGCGGCCCGTGAGTGTCAACAAGAATCTTTGGGTCACGTCCTGGGAGGCGGGATCCATCGCAAGACTGGAGAAAGTCGCGCCCACAGCGACACCCGTGACGCTCGAAGCTGCCGGATTCGGGCGCGGGTCGTTGTTCAACCGGGAGTCCGCGGCGCGCGATATGCGCTGACCGCCGGTAGGTGTGTGGCTGGAACCGGCGTCTGGAGACCAGCACGTCATCCGTTGGGGTCAGACGATGGCTCCAGGATCACAACTGCGGTCTCGGCCGACCGCCGCGCCGCGTATGCGTCCAATTTCGTGTCGATTTCGCGCCACCGATCCCACAGTCGGGACCGTTCGTCTCCCTCTGCAGCCCTTCCCCTGACCGTGCGCCGGCCATCGGTGAGATCGACGCTGGCTTCGGGATGGGCTTGAAGATTGAGCCACCACGCAGGCTCGTCGTCGGCCCAGCCATTCATCGCCAACGTGACCAGGTTCGGACCATCGTCGAAGTAGCCGACCATCACGCTCCGCTCCTGGCCGGTGCGACGCCCGGTCGTCGTGAGACGTACTGTGCCCCAACGGTTTGCCTTCGCACGCCACAGCCCGACTCGGCCACCGGTCACGCGGTACAAGCCGCGATGCGTGGACCAGGCGAGGCGAACGAACCACCGAGGAGGAAGCCATGCTTGTTTCTTGCCTTCGTCTGACATCGGTCGCTCCTCCATGAATCCGCTTGATCAAGATTACCTGAGGGCCGCTCACCACGGCGACAAGCCCAAGCCAACACCCCCGAGCCAGCCCAACCAATGATCAACGCAAGAAGCGCAGCGACCGAGACGAGGAATATCGTCTCGACGATCAGCATG
>QMQC01000188.1 GCA_003648875.1 Actinomycetota bacterium | reverse complement strand
CAAGGGCTGGGCCCTCGCGCCTGACAAGGCCACGTTCGGCTACGACCTACAACCGCTGAACTATGCAGCGTTTGTTGATCTCCAGGACGGCATCCTGAGTTCCACCCCCTGGGTCTGCGACGACGGCTCATAGCGTGGTACCACACACCGTCCCCCCTTCAGGGGGGACAGAAGAGCGACGCAGTCGCGATTCAGGGGGGCCTGTGAGCCTGCGAGCCCGGTGTGGCTGGAGTGCGGCTAGGCAGTGTCCTCCCTCCAGGGGGGCCAGTGAGCTAGAGGGGCATGGGGGGCCTGTGAGCCCCGTGCCGGCGATCTCCTGATGGCTTCGTTGCCACTCCGCGGCATCGGCGTTGCAGCCATCGTTGCGTTTGCCGTAGCAGGGGTCGGTTGTACCTCTGGGGCGAACACGACAACAACCTCGACGGCTGCGATCACCCCAACAGTGACCGGGATCGATCAGTCCACGACAACGCTGCCATCGCCGGGCACATCAACAACGGCCACCACCGAAATCCCTTCGACGACGTCGACGACAGCCGTGCCAACGACAACGACCAAGCCACCAGCGACGACTACCACAACGCTTTTTGTGCCAGAAGACAACGAGCCACCGGTGCTCGACATGCTCGCTCCAAAATCTCTTGCGGCATACACAGCCTCTTACGACCCGGATAGGGAGGACTTCGGTGCGAACGTCTTGCTGTCCGCCGTTGTGTCCGATCCGAACGGAGACGAGGTCACGGTGGTGTGGTCATCGAGCACGCAGGGAGCTCTTGGGACAGGGGAGTCGATGTTTGCATTCCTGTCGACAGGTGGCTTCGATGCTTCACAGCCCTTCATCACGGCGACCGCCACAGACATCTGGGGTGCCGCGACCTCCGTCTCGGTGCAGATCATCGTCTGGATCCCTTCTGACACCTGAGCGACCCCGCTCATGGAGGATGGGATGCAGGCTCGTCACGGTCACGCACGAGACTGATCGAAGGGTCTGACGTCACCGTCGCAACGTGATCCCCGCCTTGCGCCATCGACGGCTGGCGTTACTCGACCGTCCAGGTTCCCCGTGAACGGATCACCTTTGCAAGGTCGCCTGGGCCCTGCTTCTCCCTCGCCCGGGTGATCTGCTCTTCGAGCAGGCGACCGTAGGAAGGCACGGGCACGTTCCGGAATATACCGAGCGGAGTCGGGCCATACGGACCGTGCGCCAAGCGGCTCAACGCAAACGCCACAGACGGGTCCGGGTTCGAAGCGTTGTGCACATGGATGTTGTGGCGACCGACCTGGGAGACCTCAACGATCCTGGCGCCTTTCCCGTCGAACGTGACGCCGTACTCGCCGTTCGGTCCGAAGATGATCGGTTCGCCGTCCTCGAGCCAAATGCGGTTCTCGTCACGCGTGTCCTTCGCTGTGAGGTCGAGGAACGCCTTGTCGTTGAACACGTTGCAGTTCTGGTAGATCTCCAGCAGTCCGGAACCCTCGTGCTCGCGCATGGCTTTGAGCATCGAGATGGTGTGGTTCCGGTCCATGTCGAGCGTCCTGGCAACGAATGAGGCTTCCGAGCCAAGGGCGAGAGACACAGGGTTGAACGGTCGGTCGATCGAACCCATCGGACTCGTCTTCGTCTTCTTCCCGAGTTCGGATGTGGGCGAGAACTGACCCTTCGTCAGCCCGTAGATCTGGTTGTTGAACAGGATGATGTTCAGGTTGACGTTGCGGCGCAGGGTATGGATGAGGTGATTGCCGCCAATGGAGAGAGCATCCCCGTCACCTGTGATGACCCACACGGTCAGTTCTGGGTTCGCAATGGCGATCCCGGTGGCAATGGCAGGTGCACGACCATGGACCCCGTGCATGCCATAGGTGTTCATGTAGTAGGGGAAGCGGCTAGAACATCCGATGCCCGACACGAACACGTGCTTCTCACGGTCGATGTCGAGGGAAGCCAGGTAGGTCTGCACGGAGGCGAGGATGGTGTAGTCCCCACATCCGGGACACCAGCGGACCTCCTGATCGGTCTGGAAGTCAGACCTTTCGAAGCGTTTGGTGTCTGTGGTCATGATGTCTCCCCGTTGAGGATGTCATGGATCTCGGATTCGATGAACCTTGCCCGCAGTGGCTGGCCAAGGACCCTGTTGTACCCGGTGCTGTCGACCCCGTACTCGGCACGGATGAGTTTCGACAACTGGCCAAGGTTGATCTCAGGGATGAGCACCCTGTCGTGACGAGCAAGTACATCCCCGAGGTTCTTCGGGAATGGACTGATGTGGCGCAGGTGTGCGTGGGAGACCGACAAGCCTTCCTTGTTCACGCGGTCGACCGCGGTGCGGATGGCGCCGTAGGTTGAGCCCCACCCGAGGACGAGCAGATCAGTTCCGTCGCCATGGACCTCGACATCAGCGATGTCGGCCTGGATCTGTTGGATCTTCGCATCTCGCAAATGTGACATGTGCTCATGGTTCTCAGGGACGTACGAGACGTTCCCTGTCTGGGAATCCTTCTCGAGGCCACCCACTCGATGCTCCATCCCGGTCTGACCGGGGATCGCCCACTCGCGCGCCAGGGTCTCGGGGTCACGCTCATAGGGAAGGAACGGCCCTTCGCCGTTGTGTGTTGCGTATGGCCGCGAGATGTCAGGAAGAGCGTCGAGGTCCGGCAGCTTCCACGGTTCCGAGGATGTGGCGATGTAGCCATCGGTCAGCAGAATGACCGGTGTCATGTACTTGATGGCGATGCGCGCGGCCTCGAATGCAGCATCGAAGGCGTCAGATGGCGAAGATGTGGACACGATGGGGAGGGGCGCCTCGCCGTGTCTGCCGTACATTGCGAACAACAGGTCCGATTGTTCGACCTTCGTTGGCAGCCCCGTCGAAGGGCCACCCCGCTGAACATCTACGATGATCATCGGCAGTTCGATCATGAGCGCAAGCGAGAGGGTCTCAGACTTGAGTGCGAGGCCAGGGCCTGATGTCGTTGTGATCGCAAGGCTTCCCGCAACGGCAGCCCCGAGCGTTGCACCGATGCCGGCGATCTCGTCTTCTGCCTGGAACGTCTTGATCCCAAAGTTCCTGTGTCTGGCGAGCTCCTCGAGGATCGTGGTGGCAGGCGTGATCGGGTACGAGCCGAGGAACAGGGGCAGATTCGCCTTGTCTGCAGCAGCCATGATTCCCCATGCCGAAGCAACGTTGCCGATGACGTTGGTGTACTCGCCTGCAGGGAGCGGTGCAGGGTTGATCTCATAGGTGTGGTGGAACGCCTCGGTCGTGATGCCGTAGTTGTATCCGGCCCTGAGCGCCGATACGTTCGCACTGCCAACCGGGGTGTCGGCGCCGAACTTGTCATCGACCCATTCGATGATGGGATCGAGCGAGCGTGTGTAGATCCACGACATGAGCCCGAGTGCGAAGAAGTTCTTCGATCTCAGGGCGGCTCTGCCCTTGACACCTGAGTCCTTCACCGCGTCCTTGGTCAGTTCCTCCATGGGTGCCTTGAGGACCGTGTACGTGTCGAGAGAACCGTTGTCGATCGGGTTCTCGTCATACCCGGCCTTGCCGAGGTTCCTCTCATCGAACGCATCGGTGTTGACGAGAATCAAGCCTCCAGGCACGACGTCGTCGACGTTTGCCTTCAAGGCGGCAGGATTCATCGCAACGAGGCAGTCGGGGCGGTCGCCCGGCGTGAGGATGTCCCAGTCCGCGATGTGCACCTGGAACGACGACACGCCACCGACCGTGCCCTGGGGGGCACGGATCTCGGCTGGGAAGTTCGGAAAGGTCGAGAGGTCGTTGCCGAACAACGCCGAGGAGGCGGTGAACTGGGTACCTGCAAGCTGCATGCCGTCGCCGGAGTCGCCGGCGAAACGGATGACCACGTCCTTGATCTGCTCTGGTGCGGGTCGGGACTCGGTCAGGGTGTCATCTGACACGGTTTCTGCTCCTGATTGGAAGGATCGGCACCTCTCTGGGCGCCGTTTGGATTTGCCCCGTGGGGCATCTATGTGATTGTTCGTGTGAACACGCACAGGGTAATGAACGTGAGGCGCATCGCGACATCTTCCGCATTATTACCCAAAGAAGTTCGGAGGCCGTGACACACCGAGCACGCCGGTTGTCTCGAGCGCGGTCGCGACGCCGAGCAATCTCGATTCTCCCCACATCGGACCGATGAGTTGCACAGAAACGGGAGGGCCGCCTGTGCCTGCAACAGGAGCAGCGATGCTTGGTGCGCCGATCTGGTTGATCGGTGCAGCGAAGGAGGCGAGAAGTTTGCGATGGAAGACCCTTTGTCCATCGAGATCCATGTCTTCGTCACCGATCGTCTTGCTCATTCCACCGACCGTTGGGGCAATGAGGGCATCGATGCCCGATGCGAAGAGCCTGGCAACAATGGCCTTGGCAGAGGAACGCCACGCCATGGCCGCTAGAACGTCCTGAACGGTGCCCTGCTTCGCATCGTTGATACGGGCCCGGATCTCAGGGCCGTAGCCATCCGGGTTGCTTGCAAACCGTT
>QMQC01000187.1 GCA_003648875.1 Actinomycetota bacterium | reverse complement strand
GGAACTGTCATTCGAGCCTCCGGGATCCGGTGAGTCTTGGGAACACCATGATAGGGGAAATCTGCTGCATCTTCGACGAAGATTGGCCGGCAGCCGCGAGCGACCGGTCTCCTACCCTTCCAACCATGGCCACCGAAGGACAGGTTCGCGAGGCACTTGGGCATGTGATCGATCCCGAGCTACACACCGACATCGTGGATCTCGGGATGGTGGGGGACATCAAGATCAAGAATGGTGTCGTCGATGTGGGTATCGCCCTCACGATTGCTTCGTGTCCGATGCGCGGTCAGATTGAGACGGACGTTGAGCGCCGCGTGGCCTCGCTACCAGGCATCGAGGAGGTGGTCATCACGACAGGCGTGATGACCCAGGAGCAGCGTTCAACCCTGATGGAACGTGCTCGATTGCGTGCACGCGAGACCTCATCACCAACAGCGGTGTCGCCATCCACCCGAGTCATTTCCGTGAGCAGCGGCAAGGGCGGCGTTGGCAAATCCTCCCTGAGCGTGAACCTCGCCCTTGCGATCGCGGGGCAGGGTCACATCGTCGGTCTGCTCGACGCAGACATCTGGGGATTCTCCGCTCCGCGCATGTTGGGTGCTACAGACATGCGCCTGAGCGCAAATGAGGACCGCAAGATCGTGCCAACCGAGGCGCAGGGAATCCACCTCGTGTCGACCGGTCTTCTCCTCGAGGACGAGGACACTGCGCTGATGTGGCGCGGTCTGATGCTGACCAAGGCCGTAGAGCAATTCCTCAACGACGTTGCGTGGCCAACAGATCTTGGCTATCTCATCATCGACATGCCCCCGGGGACCGGGGACGTGCAGATGGCGCTTGCCCGCTTGCTGCCCCAGGCAGAGATGGTCGTTGTCACAACGCCCCAGATCGCCGCTCAGAAGGTGGCCGCAAGGGTTGCGGACATGGCCCGGAGATCACACATGCCGATCGTCGGGGTGGTTGAGAACATGGCAGGGTTCACGACAGAAGATGGAAACCACTACGACATCTTCGGCTCCGGTGGAGGAGTTACGCTTGCGGACGATCTTGGTGTGGAACTCCTCGGTTCCGTGCCGATCGACCCTTGCGTTGCCTCGGGCGGAGATTCGGGCGATCCCATTGTGGTCACTCACCCCGATGGCCCTGCTGGTTCTGCCATGACGGCGGTAGCCACACGTATCACAGAGATCCTGCCACCGCTGGCTCTCGACTCTTGCATCGGAAGGCTCAGCGCGCTGTGACGCGAATCCCCTCGCCTGTTCTTGGGTAGGTTCGACCTGGGTAGGTATCGAACCGACCTATGCAGCTGAAGATCGCGCAGGAACGAAGTGGCTACCCGCAAAGGGCCTTCACGAGTGGATAAGGGTTGATCCAGTCGCTGTCCGGCGGTGCATACTGGAAGTGGAGATGAGGGAGCCAGTCAGGCGAGTTCCCGCTCGACCCGGTGACGCCGACCAGGTCACCAACACTGACGGACGTGCCGCCACTGATGCCGGGTGCGAGTGCCTCGAGGTGGGCGTAGTAGTAGCGGCTACCGGACTCGCCGGTCAGATAGATCGAGATCCCACCAAGGGTGCTGTTCGATGTGCGAGTCACGGTTCCCGATTCGATCGCTACAAGGGGGGCGTTGCGGACTGAGATCATGTCGACGCCCTTGTGGGATCGGCCACCTGAGCGCGGTGCGCCCCAAGAGTCCGAGAAGCTCGTAGCTGCATTGACGGGGCACGCTTTGCCATCGGTGATGACCGGCGGGGGCCCTGACGGCAGGGTGGTCGTCGTAACCGCCCCCGTCGTCGTGGTGGCCGCCTCTGTTGTCGTCGTAACCGCCCCCGTCGTTGTGGTGGCCGCCTCTGTTGTTGTGGTGGTTGAGGTCGCCTGCCTTGCTGCCTCCTCGGCTGCTTTGCGCGCCTCCTCTTCAACGCGTTTCCGCTCCTCCTCCGCCTTGCGTCGCTTCTCCTCCTCCTGCTTCTCATACGCCATGGCTATCGCGTTGTAGTCGGCGTCCGCTTGCTCGAGTGTGGTGAGTATCTCTCCGGTGAGACCACCTATCTCAGCAACCAATTCTCTCTGCATCGACAACGATTGATCCAGGAGCGCCTGTTGCTCGACGTGGAGCGCCTCTGCTGACTCAAGACCCCGAAGAAGAGCATGATCACGGTCGTTCATGAGCCGGAGGTACTGGTCCTGAATAGGTAGATCCGTGAAGGTCCTTGCCGTGAAGACACGATCGGTGCCAAGGGACCCGCCGGACATGTAGCGAGCAATGACGAGGTCCTCTACCTGGGAGCGTTTGGTCCCGATCTCCCGTTCGAGCTTGGAAACGGACCTCGAGAGAGACACGATGCGCTCGCGGGTGAGCGTCTCGTCCGACACTGCCTTCTCGAAACGGGCAGTCATCGTTTCAAGGGAGGCGGAGGCTTCGCGGCGCGCATTGAGAGCCGCATCGACCTCCTGTTTCGTGATCTCACCCGATGGCGCAGCGTATGCAGGCGAGGCCATCACAATGATGAAGGCGACGACGACAAAGAGTCGATTCCGCATCGCTCCCCTATCTGAGGCGAACTTCTGTCTCTTCCTCCGCCGCACCCAAGGTGAACGATACCGCGCCATCCCGTGAAAGCTTCGTCAACTGCACTCCCACCTGATGGACGGCCGCATGCCGCAACCCGGCGGGTATCCCCACGTACACAACGTCAACGATGGTGCCGATCGTTCCCGCTCCCTCAGTGACGGCAACAACGATCTGTCGTTCACGCTCGAGTCGATGGTCGATGTACTCGGTGATGGCCGCACCCGCATCATCGATTCCGGCGCCGTGACCCGGTTCAAGTCTTGTGACACCGAGGTCCCTGACGAGGTAGAGACTGTCGAGGTAGGCCGTCGCGTCCTCGATGATGACTGTGGATCCCTCCATGATGTGGTCACCTGTGAACAGCGTGTCGGCGTGCCGGAAGCAGAGATGGTCCGAGGTGTGGCCCGGCGTGTGGACCGCAAGGAGCTCATCCGCGCCAAAAGACACCGTCGAACCATCGACAAGAGAGACATCAGGAAGGAAATCGGGACCGGGCCCAAAACCGAATACGGGAACATCAAGTGTCAGCGCCAAGGGATTTGCGAGCGGCGCATGATCAGGGTGCGTGTGGGTGACAACTATGCCGACAGGCCTCCGATCCCCTACAGCCTGTACGATCGCCGCCGCATGGGTCTCGATCACAGGACCCGGGTCCAGGATCAGGACATCGGTTCCGCTGGATAGGAGATAGGAATTCGTTCCCGGCCCCGTGTAGAGGCTCGGGTTGGGCGCAAGCACTCGTTCGATCATGATTCGGATCTGAATTCCGCTGGTACGCGACCTCCGCTGGAAACGACAACCGACAGGCGTTCCAGAATGGTTGGGTCATCCTGGGCAGGTCCAGCTTCCTCGAATCCCTCTTCATCCGGCATGAGGATCCCTGCCTCACCGTCTCCGACGTAGAGTCTTGGCTCGATCGAAGGAACGCTCTCAAGCGATCGGAGCCGGTCTGCAAGCGCCGCCGTCGTGGGCTCGGCGGCGAGCAGCTGAAGCGTCTTGCGCGTTGGAAAAGGAATGACCCACTCGTCGGCTTCCTCCCTACGCAATGCCTCGAATGGCGAGATCCATTCGAGATCGATGAGTTCGTCACCATCCACAGCTGGCTCTGCGCGTGAGCTCACGACAGCGAGAAAGAAGCGCGTGTCAAAACGAATTGGGAACACCTCAGGAGTGATCCAATTGGAGAAATAGATCAGTGCGCTCTGGTCGAGTGTGTGCGCCGAAGCTTCGACTGCGGCGAATGCATCTTCAGCCAAGGGCGCGGAAACAGTACCGGTCGTCGTGAGCCACAGACCGGTCTCCTCGATCAGTTCGCGCAACGCCGCAACCTTCCAATCGGAGTCACCTGCGTTTCCACCGAAAGACGATGGTGCATCCGCATCCTCCTGGTCAACAGCGCCTCCAGGGAACACCCACACACCGGGCATGAACCGCGCCGAATGTGGCCTGCGGACCATCAGGACCTCGATCCCATCGGCTTCCTTCACGACACAAACCGTCGACGCTCGTCGCAGTGGACTCACCGGACAATCACCCGACCCGAATCATGGCGCCCCAGATACCACTGCCTGATCGCCTCCCGGATACCCGGCACGAGCAGGGAGAATCCAACCACGTCTGTGAGAAATCCCGGCGTTAGCAAAAGCGCACCAGCGACGAGGATCATCCCACCGTGGACCACCGAAGCTGCCGGAATCTCGCCCTGGCTGATCTTCGACTTGATGCTTTGCCACACGAATCTGCCCTGCTTGGAGACGAAGTAGGAACCAAGCAATGCGGTCACGACAACGATCACGAGCGTCGGCCCGATTCCGATCCAGGTTCCGAGGTAGTAGAACAGGATGATCTCGACAATCGGCACAACGAGAAAGGCGATGAACAGCGTTGTACGGATGCGCATTCAATGAGCGTAACCGTTCTCGGACGACGGACGACGGACGACGG
>QMQC01000186.1 GCA_003648875.1 Actinomycetota bacterium | reverse complement strand
GGGCTCGTTCTGCTGTTCGTCGGTGGATATGTGCTCGCCATGTCGCTCGACGGCGCAACACGGGGAATCGACATGGCACTGGGTCTCTTCATAGGTGGCGTGGCAATCGGGCTTGTGGCCGGGCAGCTTCCGAACATGATCCTTTCGGGTGTCGGGCAGGACGAGGCCAGCGAGGCATCAGGTTTGCAGGGAACAGCGCAGAATCTCGGAATGGCCCTTGGAACAGCGGTAATCGGAACCGTCATCCTGAGTGTGGCGCTGTCGTCGCTCGTCAACCAGGTCGAGGCATCACCGATCATTCCGGACGAGGTGAGCGACGAGATCTCCGAAGTGATCCAGCGCCCACTCAACGAGGCGGATGCTGACCAACTTGACGCGGATCTGGCGGCCCTTCCTCAAGAGCAACAGGATGAACTCAAGAAGATCTACGCCACAGGCACACTCCGCGGGTTCCAGGGCGCGATCATCGTTGGAGGCATCGTGGCCCTGTTCGGGGCGTTGTTGGCGATCCGGTTGCCGAAGAAGAAACTCGATTCGGATTCATCAGTGGAGACCACGATCGAACAAGTGGTCAGGAACCCGACCCTGCCCGGCCTGCAACTCGAGATGGATGATCTGTCCTCAGGTCCGGAGCATTGATTCCGGGAGTCCGTTCTCGAGACCGACTTGGCCGCTATCTGCCCTTGAACTCAGGGATCCTCTTCTCGACGAATGCTGTGATTCCCTCTCTGCCGTCCTGTGTCGCACTCATCTCAGCGATCAACCTGGACTCTGTCTCCATCTGGGACTCGAGTGAGGACGTCAGGCTCTCGTGAAGCAGGTGCTTCACTGCTCCGAACGCCAACGTCGCCCCCGCTGCAAGCTCAGCCGCAAGAGCCTGAGCGGCACTCAGGGCATCACCGACCTCAACTACCCGATTCACGATGCCCCACGCGAGCGCCTCTCGTGCACTCAGGCGCCGGTTCGTGAGCATCAGTTCGGCTGATCGCTTCATGCCGATCTGGCGTGGTAGGAAGTACGACGAACTCCCGTCTGGTGACAGCGCTGCAGCCGTATATGCCGATAGGAAGGTTGCAGACTCGGCCGCCACCACGAGATCGCACGCTGTCACGATGCTGAACCCTGCGCCGGCAGCGATCCCATCCACGGCGCCGACGAGTGGTGCATTCATTCGACTGAATCTCGAGATGGCCGCATGGAGGTACATCGTCATTTCCTTGATGAGGGCCGAGGTCCCGGTGCCTGCAGCGGCGAACGAAGCCACATCGCCTCCTGCGCTGAAGAATCGCCCCGTCCCTGCGATGACGACCGCGCGGATGCCAGGGTCTTCGTCGCAAAGAATGGAGAGCTCGGCGAGCTCTCTTGCCATGGTGAGATTGAGAGCGTTGGCCTCGTCCGGACGGTTCATCGTGATCGTGGCGACCGCGTCCGATGTCTCGAAGAGAACTGTCTCGTATGTCATGTCATGCATCCCTTCATGGGTTGTAAGGCCGAGTCGAAATGAGTTCAAGAGCTGCAACGGCGGCGTCACTCAACCCCATTTGGCCCGACAGCACCTCTTCGGCAAGGTGTTCGAAGTCGCTTCGGCGGTTCACCTGGTCGGATGCGAGTTCTGCTGCAGCGGCCGCGAGTTGTTGCCTGGCTCGAGCTGTTGCTGCTCGCGAACGCTCGTTGGGGTCGAGTTGGGCACTGTGCTCACGAATCTTCTCAAGAAGCTCGGGTACACCGACGTTGTCGATTGCCACGGTTGGGATTATCGGTTGACGCCAATTGCCCTCCGGCCGAGCGCGTACGGCCTCGTGGAGATGCCGCTCTGCCGCGACCGCAGCGGACGTATCTGCCTTGTTCAGAACGAAGATGTCTGCAATCTCGAGGATCCCCGCCTTGATGGCCTGCACGACATTTCCGAATCCCGGAGCAGAGACGACAACAGTTGTCTGGGCGAGATGCATGATGTCGATCTCAGCCTGCCCCGTGCCGACGGTCTCAACGATCACGACATCGAACCCGAAGCTGTCGAGGATGTCGACGACCCGAGCGGTTGCCCGCGACAGACCGCCGAGGTGCCCTCTTGAGGCGACGGAGCGGACGTACACACCTGCGTCGAGGGCGTGGTCGGACATTCGGATGCGATCTCCGAGAATGGCTCCACCGCCGAGGGGACTCGACGGATCGACGGCAACGACGGCGACTGTCTGCCCGGTCTTTCGGTACTCGCCTATCAAAGCGTTCACGAGCGTGGATTTGCCAACGCCAGGCGCACCGGTCAGCCCGACAACATGTGCGTTTCCTGTTCGACGGTACACAGCAGCCAGGACCGCGGATGCGTCATCACTGTCGTTCTCGACCGCCGAAATGGCGGATGCGAGGACGCGTCGATCCCCTCCCGCCAGCCCCGCCTCGTACGCGTTCTTCTCGTTGCTCACGAGAGGTCGAGGCTTGTTCGAAGGTTGGACACGAACCTCATGGCCAGGGTTCTTGGCTTCGGATCCCTGTCTCGGTGCCACCAGGTGAAGGTCCAGTTCATCGCGCCCAGCAACATGAGACGAAGCGTGTCCTTGTCCGTGTCAGGTGGGAGCTCGAGATCAGCCACGAGCTCCGAGAAGATGCTCTCGTAGTCGTCGCGCATCTTGAAGATCATCTCTCGGCCTTCGACCCTGCTTGGAACTTGCGCCATCACCGCTGTGAAGTAGTTACCTCCGGTGAGGAGCGTCTCGAGGTGGGCAGCGCAGGCGTTCTCGAGCCGCTCCCATGGGTCGTCGTGGGCGTGGAGCGCTGCACCGGTTGCCTCGCTGATCCTCCGAAGAGCTTCTTCGTGTACTGCGACGAGGAGGTCGTCCTTGCTCTCGAAGTGGTAGTAGATCGAAGCGGTGCGCATCGAGGCCTCATCGGCGATGGCTCGCATCGAGGCTGCTTCGAAGCCGTCGCGCGAGAAGCAGCCGGCCGCTGCATCGAGCAGCTGTGTTCGTCGATTGGCTGCGGTTGGTTTGGTCACGATGAGCCATCGCTGCGCTCAACGCCAAGGAAGTCGTACCACCCACCCCTGCTCCCCGGCTTGGCATCGGAGGAGCCCAGGTAGCCAGCCTTGAACGCCTGGTGTGCAAGTGGCGGAACGGCATATCGTTCGCCGAGCGTCTCGTTCAGGTACTCCTGTGCGTGGTAGAAGGCTTCGAAACTCGAGGCGTCGAGAAGTTCGAACACTCCCATGGGCCATCCCAGACCCGTCTTGACCATCTCATCGATCTCGGCCGGGCCTGCGATGCCCAGCTCGACGAGGCGGATCGCCTCTGCAAGATAGTTGTTGATGAATCGTGTCATGAAGAAGCCCGGAGAGTCCTTCACGACAACGGGTCGCTTGCCAATTGCCCGCAGATAGTCGACCACTCCCGTCAGGGCGTCATCGTTCACAAAGGAACTTCGTGCGACTTCAACAAGGGGAAGGACATTCGCGGGATAGAACCAATGGGTGCCGACGAGGAGGCTGGGATCCTCGAGGGGTGCTGCAAGCTCGGCGATCAGGATCGATGACGTGTTCGTGGCTATCACGGCACCTTCCGGTGACAGACGTTCCGCCGTTGTCAGCACGTCGTGTTTGATGTCAACGATCTCCGGCACGGTCTCGAATATGAGATCGACGCCTTCGAGTCCTTCCTCCCAGCTCGTGGTTCCCGACAGGCGGGCTCGGGCCTCGTCGGCGTGCTCCTCCGTGATGCGACCCTTCTCGACGCCTCGAGCCAGGCCAAATCGACCATTCAGGATGAGGTCGATCCCGTGGTCGACGCTCTCTTGTCTGTGAGAGATGATCGATACCTGCGCTGCCGATTGCTGGAGGCATGAAAGAGCGATGCCATGTCCCATCACGCCGCCACCGCCGATTATCGCGATCTTTGTCGGCGGTCTCATGCTGAACCCGCATCGATACGCTGCTCGATCATCTCGATCGCCTGGTCAGCGTTCGTGCCCGGACCGAAGACCGCTTCGACACCCCAACTTCGTAGTGTCTCCTCATCGCCCGGCGGGATCACTCCTCCGGCGATCATGATGGCGTCGCCGCGCCCCTCGTCGGACAATCCCGCGATCGTGTCCTTGAAGATCGGCAGATGGCCGCCAGCTGACACCGAGATGCCAACAACGTCGACATCCTCATCAACGGCTGCTCGTACGACCTCCTCAGGCAGGAGGAAGTTGATGAACACGACCTCGAACCCTGCGTCGCGCATCTTCTTCGCCACGAGGCGTACACCTCGGTCGTGACAGTCGTGCTGTGGTTTGGCAAGGAGAACCCTGATCGGCTCGCCTCGCACACTCTCAATACTCATGCGGCGCCCTCCATCCCAGTGCGTTCTTGAGGACTCCCATCATCTCTCCTGTTGTGGCGTCCGCCTGCGCTGCATCGATCGCTGCTTCCATGAGACTGCCGTCGATGTCGGAATAGTCCATCGTGGCCATCGCTTCGGCCACTTCGGTGAATCTGTGCATTGCTTGATCCCATCGGTCGCCGTCACGTTCGGCCCTGAGGGCCTTGATTCGCGTGATCGCGATCTCTTCGAT
>QMQC01000185.1 GCA_003648875.1 Actinomycetota bacterium | reverse complement strand
GTCTCCTGAGTCTGCCAGAGGTGATGTCGTGGTACATGGACAAGATGTTCCCCATCGGTCGCAGGGTGGCCAAGGTGGTGCGTCCCGTGATGTCGAAGGTCTCCACGATTCCCATCGCGGATGAGGCCGTGTTCGACGCGGTGGCGCGGTTCTATGACAGGCTCGATGGCATCAGGGAGATTCTGTCGGACGGCGACGTGACGACGGCGCGCCTTGTCATGAACCCTGAGAAGATGGTGATCTCCGAGGCGAAGCGGACCTACACATATCTGGGGTTGTTCGGGTACGCGGTCGATTCGGCGATCGTGAACCGCGTGCTTCCCGACTCCGTCTCTGATCCCTATTTCGCTCGCTGGCATGAAATCCAGGCGGGGCACCTCAAGGATATCGAGGAAGGGTTTGCGGGCACCGATGTGCGGAGCCTCAGGCTCTTCGAAGAAGAGATGGTCGGTCCTGAGCTGCTGCGAGTGGTTGCAGACGAGTTGTACGGCGATATCGATCCAACCCACAAGCTGTCAGAGGCCCAGGCCCTCCGCATCGATAGCTCGACGGAGGGCGGAGACGTCGAACTCGTCATGAGTGTGCCCTTCGTAGAGCGTGACGAGGTTGATCTGATGCGTCATGGCGACGAGGTGTTCGTGACCATCGGACCATACCGTCGTTCTCTGATGCTGCCTGACTCTCTCCAGCGTCGTACGATTCGTAGCGCCAAGATCCGCGATGGCGAGCTTCGCATTGTCTTCGCATTGGAGGGATCGTGACCGATAGCCGAAACACAGACCCGCTCGTGACCGGGGTCAAGAAGGCGTTCGTCCATTTCTCCAAAGCGGCACTTGAGGTTGCCTCAGGTGTCGGCGACCTCGCTATCGGCGTCGCCCGAACCATTCGGCCAGATGACTCGAACGACGAATCAGCGGCTGACGGTCCTCAGAAGATCGATATCGAATGATCGCGGTGGGGGTCGACATCGGAGGCACGAAGGTGCTCGCCGTCAGGCTGGACGGCGCAGAGACAGTCGCACAAACCCGGTTCGTGGTCGAAGGGTCAACCGGAACGATCGACGCGATCATCCAATCTGTCGAGTCCGTCCACGCCGATGAAGTACAAGCCATCGGCGTCGGCGTCGCCGGCCTTGTCAATCCAAAGGACGGGACACTTGTCTGGGGTCCGCACGTGCAGGGAACCGGCCTCGCCATACGCACAGCAGTGTTCGATCGATTCAAAGTACCCGTCCACGTGGACAACGATGCGAACACGGCTGCAATCGCGGAACTCCGCGTAGGTGGCGCCAGGGGATATCAGAACGTTCTCTTCGTGACGCTCGGCACGGGGATCGGGGGAGCAGTGATCATCGACGGTGCCGTGTATCGAGGCGGGGGTTTCGCCGGTGAATGGGGACATGTGCAGATCGACAGAGACGGACTCCTGTGCGACTGCGGCAAGCGCGGTTGCTGGGAAACGAGGGCATCCGGCCCGGCGTTGGTCAGGCTCGCGAGGCAGGTCGTCACATCGAACACCGACAGCTCTCTTGCCCGGATTCTGGGGGCAGAGTCGATCACCGGCGAGTCCGTTGTGGCCGCTGCCGACGGAGGGGACGAGACCGCACGCGCGCTTGTGACCGAGGTCGGCAGGTCCTTTGGCCAAGGACTCGCAGGTCTTGTCGCGATCTTCGATCCCGAGCTCATCGTTGTAGGGGGAGGCCTCGGGTCGATCGGAGAGTCGATCGTCGGTCCAGCGAGGAGGGTTCTTACTGATTCCCTCCATGGTGGCAAGCTTCGCGTGCCCCCTGCGGTCCAGGTGGCAACCCTTGGCCCTGCAGCGGGCGCCGTCGGAGCTGCGCTGATTGCAGCTGAGGAGGCAGGATGACCGAGACACCTCAGATTGCAGCTGTCATCGCGATAGACGACGCTACGCCGGTTGATATTCGCTCCCGTCAGGACCTTGTCATCGAAGCTGTGATGCTGCTCCCGAACATCGTGAAGCTTCTGAGCCGGCTGCTCCGCGACCGGCGGGTCCCGATGCGGCGCAAGGCCCTCATCGGAGCGGTCCTCGCCTATGTCATCAGTCCCGTCGATCTGATCCCTGATTTCGTCGTCGGCATAGGAAGACTTGACGACCTCGTGCTCGTCTCCCTTGCGGTCGATCACCTCATGTCTGGTGCTGAAGAGAACATCGTCCGGATGCATTGGGACGGATCCGAGGACGGACTCGACCTCGTCCGATCCGTTTTTGCCTGGGGAGCTGCCGTCATTCCCGAAGGCATTCGTAATCTCCTCCTGCGATAGAAACCCCGTTGTCCTTGCGGGCTCTGTCTAGGATTTCATATGCAGTTCCGAAGAGTCGACGAACTTCCTCCGTATGTGTTTGCGGAGATCAACCAACGTAGAACCGAGGCCCGGAGGGCGGGAATCGACGTCATCGATCTTGGCTTTGGCAACCCGGACATCCCTTCGCCTCCCGGTGTGGTCGACAAGCTCGTTGAGGCGGCGAAGCAGGGAAAGAATCACCGGTACTCGGCGTCTCGCGGAATTCCCAATCTTCGCAGGGCTGTTGCAGATCGCTATCAGCGTGCGTACGGCGTGAGCCTTGACCCAGAAACCGAAGTGATCAATACGATCGGGGCCAAGGAGGGTCTGTCACATCTCATGTGGGCCCTCGTCCAGCCGGGCGATGTTGCCCTCGTTCCCGAGCCTTCGTATCCGATCCACATCTATGCCCCGGTTCTTGCCGGCGCTGAGGTGCGTCGTGTGCATCTGTCCACCGACGCGAACTTCTTCGATCGACTCACCGCTGCCTTTCGAACCTCATGGCCAAAGCCGAGGGTGATTGTCACCTCGTTCCCCCACAACCCGACGACGCTGACAGTCGATATCGACTTTTTCGAACGTCTCGTCGAGTTCGCCCATCGCAACGACGTGATGCTCGTGAACGACTTCGCGTACGCCGATATCGGTTTCGACGGATACAGGCCGCCGTCGCTGCTTCAGGTTGACGGCGCCAAGGCCGTATCGGTCGAGCTGTACACACTGTCGAAGTCGCACTCCATGGCCGGCTGGAGAGTTGGATTCGTCGTAGGCAACGCGGAGATGGTTGGTGCGTTGCAACAGCTCAAGTCCTACCTCGACTACGGCACCTTCCAACCGATCCAGATCGCGTCGATCATCGCCCTGAACGAGCACGATTCCTATATCGAGGAGGTTGTCGACGAGTACAGGGCACGACGCGACACACTCGTGGATGGCCTCCACCGCGCGGGTTGGAAGAACGATGCACCGATGGCGTCGATGTTCGTGTGGGCGAAGATTCCTGAACGATTCCTCCACATGGGAAGCCTCGAGTTCGCCCTTGACCTGCTCGACAAGGCCAGCGTCGCCGTGAGCCCCGGGATCGGGTTCGGACCTTCGGGTGACACACATGTTCGTTTTGCGCTGGTAGAGAACGAGAACCGGATCACCCAAGCGGTGCGCAACATTCGCCATCACCTCAACACGGACGGTGCGTAGCCGACGACAGGTAGAGATGTTCTTTGGATGTGTGCGGCATCCGCATCCACATTTCCGACTTCCGACTACGGACTGCGGACTGCGGATTCTTGAAACATGTCTCGCCTTTCCGGAGTCAAAACACCCACAATCCCTCTGAAACCGGGAGCTCCTTTGAAATACGCCGTACTCTTTCCCGGTCAGGGAAGCCAATCCGTTGGAATGTGCCCTGACGTACGGAGCACACACAGGGACCTGTGCGGCCTCCCAGCGAACGAGGTGCTTGGGTGGGACCTCGACGCACTCGTGAGCAACGGTCCGGACGAGGTTCTCACCGAGACTCAGCATGCCCAGCCAGCGCTCTTCGCGGTCTCGTACGCCCTGTGGCGCGAGTTCGCATCACATGTCACGAGACCTCCCGTTGCGGCGTGCGGTCACAGCCTTGGTGAGTACACAGCGCTCGCCGCTGCAGGGGGACTCGAGTACTTCGATGGGTTGGGTCTGGTAGCCAGGCGAGGGGAGGCAATGGCTGCTGCAGCAGAAGAGACACCCTCTGGTATGGCTGCGTTGCTCGGGGCGGATCTTGGTGTGGCAGAGGCAGTCGTGACAAGGCGAGCCGAAGAGGGTGGAAGGCTCTCCGTAGCGAACATCAACGCACCCGGCCAGGTGGTCCTTGCTGGTGGCCACGACGATCTCGACTGGCTCGAAGCGAACGCGAGGGCCCTCGGTGTGCGCCGTGCGATCAGGCTCAAGGTTGCCGGAGCCTTTCACTCGCCATTTATGGAATCCGCTGCCGCGCAGCTGACAGAGGCATTGGCGTCCGTCCCATTCTCTCGATGCACGTTCGATGTCGTTGCGAATGCCACGGCTGCGCAGATAACCGATCCGCTAGCAACACTTGTTCAGCAGCTCACGTCGCCTGTTCGATTCGCCGAGTCACTGGAACACATTGCAGGACGCGGCGTGAGCATGTTCGTGCACATCGGACCCGGCGACGTGACCGCTGGACTCGCGAAACGTACAGTGAAGGAATCGGACGTCAGAGTTGTTTCATCATTGGCAGAGGCACGTGCAGTGGCGC
>QMQC01000184.1 GCA_003648875.1 Actinomycetota bacterium | reverse complement strand
TCATCTGTTCGAGTTCTCGACCGGTCATGACCCTGCCATTGGAGGAGATTCCGAGCTCTCTGGCGATGGCCGTTGCCGTCACGGGGTGGTCGCCAGTGATCATCACGACCTTGATGCCAGCGTTGTGGCAGGCGGCGATCGAAGCCGCTACCTCTGGCCGGGATGGGTCGAGGAGACCGACGAGTCCGAGGAACGTCATGCTCTCCTCGGCTGTCGCCAGATCGGTGTCACTCTTGTTGGCGACACCGAGGACCCGGATGCCTTCGCCCGCCATGGTTTCGGCACGAGCGATGATCTCCCCTCGCTCTGTCTTGTCCAGCGGAATGATGCTGCCGTCTTCCAGCACCGTCGTGCACGCGTCGAGAATGACCTCAGCCGCTCCCTTCGAACACGCAGTAGTACCTCCGGGAGTCTTGTGCAACGTTGTCATCCGTTTCCGCTCGGAGCTGAACGGGATCTCTGCGGTGCGCGGGTATTGGATCTCGAGATCGCTCTTCTCCAACCCAACCTTCGCGGCCGCCACTATGAGCGCGCCCTCGGTCGGGTCGCCGCGGATGGTCCAGTGTCCTTCGGTATCACGGATCAGCGTCGCGTCGGAGGCGAGCGCTGCCGCCCGGAGCAGATCGATGACCGGATCAGGCACCTCCACCGCGATGCCGTTTACGGTCACCTCGCCCATCGGCTCGTACCCAGAACCGAGGAGCATCGCCGACACCCCTGAGGCGAAGACCTCGCGCACGGTCATCTCGTTCCGTGTCAACGTGCCGGTCTTGTCGCTACAGATCACTGAGGTGCTTCCCAGGGTCTCCACCGCGGGGAGGCGGCGGACGAGTGCGTTGCGCTTGACGATTCGCTGCACTCCCATCGCTAGAGAAATCGTCACGACCGCGGGCAGCGCTTCAGGTACCACAGCGACCGCGAGCGCAATCCCGAAGAGGAACATTTCGAGGATGTCCTGGCCTCGGAGCACGCCGAGGGCGACGATGAGTCCGACGACCACCAGGGCGATGACCGCGAGCACTCTTCCCACGCGGTCGAGGTTCTCTTGGAGCGGTGTTCTCCCCACCTCAACGGTTTGGAGCATCCCGGCGATCTTGCCGAACTCGGTACGCATCCCTGTAGCGACGGCTACTCCCCGACCCCTGCCGTAGGTGATGACCGTCCCGGAATACGCCATGTCGCGTCGGTCAGCGACAGCGATGTCGGGATTGGCGATCGGGTCGGCGTGTTTCTCGACCGGCACTGATTCACCGGTCAGTGGAGCCTCGTCGGCCTGGAGGTTAACGGCTTCGACGATTCGCAGGTCTGCGGGGATGCGGTCGCCCACTTGGAGGAGCACGATGTCGCCGGGAACGACCTCGCGGGCCGGGATAATGGACTCGTCGCCATCGCGGAGTACCCGTGCAGCCGGCGCCGCCATCTCCCGAAGCGCCTCGATCGCCCTCTCCGCACGGTACTCCTGGACAAAGCCGAGGAGGGCGGCGAACACGACGATGACACCGATGATGATCGCCTCGATCCCGTGCCCCAACGCTGCGGACAGAACAACAGCAATAAGCAGGATGACGATGAGGACATTCCTGAACTGGGCTGCGAGCAGCACCCACGGCGAGATCCGCTCGGGCTCCTCGAGTTCATTCGGACCGACAGCGACAAGACGCCGAATCGCCTCAGGAGTAACAAGCCCATGACGTGAAGCGTCCAACGCACGGAGGCACTCATCGATCGTCAGAACGTGGAACGGAATCGAGTTGTCCTGGACCGTCTCCATCCGACTCCCTACTGGTCGCCTGTCAACACGCTGGACCTGTGGTCCCAATCCTCCACCTGTCGGGGAAGCTGCCACGAGTCCAACTCCGCTCCGGAGTGTGCAGACTGCTGCGGTTGATCAGATTCGGGTTGTTGACCGTGGATTTCACAAGACAGCCTCCTCCGGCGGATCAGGAATCACAGCGAGCGGTATCGGCGAGTGGCGGGCAAGGTACGAGGCGGTGCCGCCGAGTCCACGGAACTGGCCTTCTCCCCGTCTGCCGACCACGATCAGGTCGGCAAGGTCGTTTGTGGCGGTCTCAAGGAGCGCGACGCGAGGATCGCAATGGGCGACGGCAATGCTGTAATCAACCCCGTGAGCGCGGAACAATCCCAATGCTTCTTCCGCTTCGGCTCTCAATCGATCGTCGACACGTTCAACAAGTCCGGGTGGCCTTTCGCAGCCGGGGTCGGCACACCGGACAATCGTGGCTGGCACGCCCAAACTCGCACAGAACGCGGCTGACCACGACAGAACACGCTGGGCAACTGTCGAGCAGTCGACGCCGACGACAACTCGGGTCAACGCAGGCGGGTTCAGAGTTGATTGGCACAGAACGAGAACGAGAGGTCGATGCGCTGTGAATACGAGGCGTCGACTGATCGAGCCGAGCAGCAACCCGGACAACGGTCCGAGTCCGCGCGTTCCCATTACCAGCATCGAGGCGTCCAACTCACCGGCAGTCTCGAGTAACACCTCGGCAGCCGGCCCCTGGACGGCGATGACCTCAATGCCGTCCAGCCCAGCGTCGAGAAGGGATCGGGCCGCGACGTCCGCGGTCTCCGAGCGCATCTCAGAGACGAGATCATCGATGCCGAACTTGTACGGTTGGGGGAGCTGTGTCCAGGCCGCCACTGCCTTCACCGGCAAGTTCACACGGCGGCCAACAGCGAGCGCCCACGCCGCTGCGATGGTGGCGTTAGGGGATCCGTCGACACCAACGACGATCGCACCTTCTGTGTGCTCATTCATGCGGGCCTCCGGTCATGTCCCTGTGGAGAGCGTTGGCACGCACAGAACCACGATGGTGAGAGCGATGACCAGCAGTCCCCCCAGGGGGAGTGCGGTAGCGAGTTCCCGGGCGAGTGAACCAGCCGGCATGATACGATCCTCTGTACGTAGGAGCGATCACGCCGACTCCTTGCTGTCTCGATGCGGTTGTCGCTGGGGTTTGACCGGAGTGACGAATCCCTCGGGTTTCACTGCCAGCACAGAACAGCGGACCGATCGGAGAATGGTTTCGGCGGTGTTGCCAATGATCAGGCCCCTCAACCCGGTTCGGCCCACGGTGCCCATCACGACGAGATCAACATCGAGACGCTCCGCCAAGCGGGGTAGCACGGTACCGGGCGCGCCGGCCACCATGTGAATCGAACGTTCCGACTTGGCCACATGGCGGATCGCCAGCATCTCGAGCTGTCGAAGCCCGATGGCCTCAGTGTCCCGGACCATGACATCGACCATCTCTCCCGGAAGCCCGACATATGGAGACGAGCGCAAAGCTGCTTCGCCGGCGAGGGTCCAAGCAGGTCCCACGAGAAGCTCCCAATCCTGACGATGGGCGAGGGACGTTGCCAGTTCCATGATCAGGTCGTTCAATCCGTCCCGAACCGGATCGTCCGGGTCCGGATCGACCAGGGCCAAGACCCGACCGGTACCAGATCGACCGGAGCGCATCACCCACACAGGGACCGGGCACTTGCGCAGTAGGTGCATCACACCGCTGCTCAGGTGCGGCTCGGCCGGCCTCTCCGCGGCCGGCTCGCCGACCATGACCAGGTCGTGCCCTTCGATCAGGACCCGCCGGATCACTTCGATGAACGGTTCACCAACTGTCTCGATCACCTCAGTGCCCGGCCCGCCCTGAGTGTTCCCAAGCACGTGTCGGAGTCGCTCCTCCCGGTCGTGCAGCATCGCGGCCTCGATATCGATGACACGGCCTTCCACGTTCATCTTCTTCCTCCACGCAGGCAGCGGCGGAACGACATCCAAGACCGTGAGACGAGCGTCGTTGATGTCCGCCAAACTCACAGCGGCACGGAGAGTCGGCGGATCCAGGCGTCCCGGGGACGTCGCAACGAGGATGTTCTTGAACCTCTCCATCAGATCTCCTCTTCCTCGATCGATCCGTCCGTCACCGGCGTCTCCGTTGGTGACGCGAACCCGTGTGGCGAAGTCGTTCGCTCTGTCGGACCGCCGTGGCGTTTCGCGAAGTATGCGAAACGCGGTATCCGTCCGGAACAGAACGTGTCGAGTCCCCGTGGTACCGAGCGTTCGGCCCGATCAACGTCGTCGCGCGATGCCATCGGATCCCGACTCGCGGAAGCACTGACGTCCGGCGCGAGGGCAGAGGGGACGACCAGCAATCTCGTCGCAAGGCGGGCGGTTGTGGTAGCCATTGCGGCCTCCGGACACGTTGAGAGCACAATCCACTTCTTCGTGAAGGTCTCTCCCGCCCGGAGAGGCCCAGCACACCGGACCCGGAGGTCGTGTTGACGGCCGTGCTGGTCTGGGGATACTCCCCTTCAGTGCTACTTATATCATGAAATGAGTGTCGGGTCTAGGCGTCGACAACGGTAGCAACAGCACCAAGCCCGTGTCGTGAACCCGAAGATGTCCCGCCCATATCCGGTGCGAGTTCAAGGGGTCGTGATGGAGACTCCCATTCGTTCGATGCTGTCGCGGAATTCCTCGGTTTGGTCTCATCGACAATCACAAGGCGGTACCGAGTTCTGCCTGTGCATCGAGCTCACAGGACGATCCACCCGCGAATCTG
>QMQC01000183.1 GCA_003648875.1 Actinomycetota bacterium | reverse complement strand
GACGGTAGCTGGTTCCTTGAAGCTGTTGGTGCCGTACCGCCGTCTCTGACACCGAGCGAAGCAGTCGCGGCCCTCGAACTCGACAACACGCTCCCTGACATCGGTGCGACGGTTCCGTCCGACTCACCAACCGGATCCACCTCGGTCTTCGACGGGAGCACCGGCACGTCGACCTCGACCTTCGAGCCCGCACGAGGAGTTCTCCCTGACGGTCCGGATGCAACCGGTGAACTCGAAATTCTCGTGTCTCCGTCCTCAGCTGCCGGGGACGACGACGCCGGCCTCTCACCTGTTCTGCGGACGAGACGATCCTTCCGGTGGCCCGCTGCGGTCTTCGTGGTCTTCTTCATTGTCGCGGTGGCGCTAGCAATCCTTTGGCTTCCTGTTGCTCTCCGCCACGACACAATCGCTGTCAAACAGACCTACGCCGATAGCGCTCTTGCGTTGCGTCAGCACATGCCTTCGGCACAAGCCGCGCTTGATGGCATTACCAGTCCGGAAACGACGTCGGAAGAGCTGTCCTCGACCGTGCCGATCATCTCGCAGCTTGACAGCCTTGCACATGAACTCGAGGTCGCCGCCGCTGCTCCGCTGCCGCGCACACTTCCACTCCTGCGCAACAGCGACGTCACCACACTCGAGCCCCTCAGGAACACCGCACAGATCCACGCGGCGCAAGCATCCGAGATCGCACGCCAGCTCGGGTATTCCTATGTCTACCGCACGACGATCCCGCACCTTCTCACGACCGGCGACCTACCGACTGTGGCCGACGTCCAGACCATCAACTCCCTCAGCGTGTCCCTGGCATCCTCGCTCGTCGATGACTCCACAGCCATCAGCGATCTGCCGACGACTGAAGCAACCGCAGACCTCAACGACGCTGCGCACGCCAGCGTCGGACGCTATGCGTCGTGGCAGGACGAGTACCTGACGGCTCTCTCAGAGGGAGATGAGTCCGCGGCTGCAAAGCTGGTCGGCGAGGTCGAGGATCTCAGAAGCGGACTGAAGACGGATCTTGACGCTTCAGGGGGAACCGCAAGAGTTGAAATCGATCAACAGATCGTTGAATTGGCTGCTGACCTCGAGGCGTTCATCGGAGAGCTCACTCGCGGGTAGCTGATTCGTCTTCGAGCGATGCAGCTTCCCTCTCGAAGTCGCTTGCCTTCTGGAAGTCCTTGTAGACGGATGCGAATCTGAGATATGCCACTTCGTCGATGTCCTTCAAACCATCAAGTACGATCCTGCCGATCTCCTCCGCATGAATTGAGCCCTGGGATGTGTATGCGGCACGTTCGACCGTCGAGATGAGATCATCGATCGCATCTTGTGGTATCGGCCGGTCTGCCATCGTGATCTCAACACCCAAGCGAACCTTCGAAGCGTCAAATGGTTGTCGCCGGCCATCACGCTTGATGACAACTACCGCCGATGGGCGCTCGAAAGTTGTGAATCGGTGGCCACATCGTGGACACGCCCTCCGTCGTCTGATGGTCCGACCCTCGTCCGAGGGTCGGGAATCAACGACCCTGGTGTCGTCGGTTGTGCACAAGGGGCAACGCATGGCGTCAGCGTAGCTTGCGCCGTGTCCCAGGTTGCAGGTCCCAGGTTTCAGCCAACAGGTTTCAGGAAGAGGACGCCGGAATCTCTATGACCTGGCCGGATTGGAGGTTGCCGCCGTCGATCTGGTTGAGCTTCTCGATCGCGGCGACGACGCGACGAGTGTCTGCGTTGTCCGGGCCGTATGTCCGTGCGATCTGCCAGAGTGTGTCCCCTGGTTGCACCCGATAGTCGGTGGTATCTGTTATCCGTCCGGTTGCCTGAACAGCAGAGGACAGGAAGAGCAATACGACGATGACCGTCATGGAGATGATGGAGAGCGCCCGGAATCGTGCGCTTGTGATCATTGTCATGAGATGGTCTCCCTGTTCCTCTGCCACCCAGTTGCGGGTCATCCCGTGATGGCTGACCCTCGTAGCCTTGGCGCACCCCGGGCATCCCCGGTGGCTCCTCAGCCCTGATGACCGACGGTATCGGTCGGGTGTGACACGTTCCGGTGCGAATGGGCGCTGCACCGTCGGTGTTGGGACTTCTTGGAGAGATGGTCCTTATACCCGACCGAACACCTGTTCGGTCATGTGAGTAAGTTATCGAACATGTGTTCGTATGTCAAGCTCATCAGGCATCAGAAGTCAGAATCCCGATTCGGCTTTCGGCATCTGTCTTCTGGCATCTGCTTCATCGAACATATGTTTGGTCGCGAACGAAGAACCCGCTAACCTTCCTGCAACGAAGAGGAGGACCTATGCCGGACCGAGCCAGCCTGACAGCCAGACAGCGGGAGATCCTCGACCTGATCAGCTCGACGGTCGCCGATCGTGGCTACCCGCCCTCCGTACGAGAGATCGGCGATGTGGTCGGACTCAGCTCTCCCTCAACCGTCCACTCCCATCTGTCGTCCCTTGCTGCCGGAGGCTTCATCCGGAGAGATCCATCCAAACCTCGGGCGATCGAAGTGATCGCGGACGATGGAGCCATTCCGGTAAGCCGAGCCGCAGTACGCGACGTGCCGCTTGTGGGCAGCATCGCTGCCGGTTCACCGATCCTCGCCGAGGAGGACATCGAAGAGGTCTACCCGCTCCCAACAGAGCTTGTTGGTCAGGGGCCCGTGTTCATGCTGAAGATACGTGGCGATTCCATGATCGATCTGGGCATCTTCGACAAGGACTACGTCGTCGTTCAGAAACAGCAGACAGCACGCAACGGCCAGATCGTGGCAGCTCTCGTCGATGGCGAGGAAGCGACAGTGAAGACCTTCAAGCGAACTGCGAACGGCATCACACTGGTTCCTGCCAACGACGCATATGCACCCATTGCATACACCAACGGTATCGAGATCCTCGGCGTGGTGGTTGCCGTCCTGCGTCGCATCGACTGATCAGTCAACCGAACCCACGAACACGAAATCGGCTGGTCCCTTCATCCATGCACCCTCTTCATCGAACCAGACAGTGAGAACTCCGCCAGGGAGATGAACATCGATCGGTGCCGGTACTTCGCGGATGGTGTGCGAAATATACGCTGCTGCCGCAGCACCAGTACCTGAAGCCCGGGTCTCCCCCACGCCTCGTTCCCATATTCGGGCGCGTATCCCCGCACCCTCGAGCACCTCGACGAACTCCACATTCGTGCGATCCGGAAAGAGGGGATCGTTCTCGATGATCGGACCTACGTCGTGAACCGGCACGCTGGAGACGTCATCCACAAACAACACCGCGTGAGGGTTGCCGATAGCGAATGGGTGCACTTCGTGATCTGCGATGACGAGCGTGCCGGTTCTGAACGGAGCGGGTTCACCAACGAACGCCACGACGCTGTCCGCGGTCACCTCGACCGGATGATCACCCACGGCGGACTCAACGATGAACTCGGGCGAATCGACCCACCCACGATCGAAGGCGAAACGTGCGACGCACCGCAGACCGTTCCCGCACATCTCAGCTTCCCCGCCGTCTGCGTTCCAATAGCGCATCGAGACACGACCGGGTGACAGCCGAGTCGCGACGAGAACACCATCAGAACCAATGCCGGTTCTGCGTTCACACCAAGCAACGACATCATCTGGTTCAGGAGCGAACGGTCCCTCAATCACAATGAAGTCGTTACCCGCCCCCTGCATCTTCATGAAGTCCATCCAGTGACCTCCCCAACACGATCCACTGCAAGTCTGATTCTCGCAACTTCATCATCTTGCCACGGCATCCACTCGATGCGTGGATCTCGGCCAAAGAAGGTCCGCTGTCGCTTGACCAAGGCATTCGTCGACCGTATCGCGTCTTTCGACGCCGATTCGACGGTCGAGTCGCCGACCGTCACCTTGAGGAGTTCGCTGTAACCGACGGCTTGTGCCGCTGTCCTGCCGAGCGATGATCCCAGGGCCGTCACCTCCTCGAGTAGCCCTGAATCAAGCATTGCATTGAACCGAGCCTCGATGCGGCCCGCTGAACGATCAACGGCATCAAGACCGACCGAGTGGTGTTCCACGACAGGCTCGTAGGAACGAAGCGCCTCAGACTCATGTGATCGTGCCCGTTCAGATGGTGTGCGGGCGGTGATTCGCCACACCTCGATCGCCCTGATCACACGTCTTGGATTGTGCATGTCGAGCACGTCGGGTGCATCGATGTCGATTGCAAGCAACACCTGTTGCAGCTCGTCGAGTGGCGTGGCTTCGAGCTCCCGACGAATGTCCGGATCCGTCGGTGCAAACGTCATCGGATCGACAAGCGCCCGAAAGTGAAGTCCGGAACCACCTGCGATGACGATGCGCCCGCCTCGGCGGAAGGCATCATCAAGCACCGTGCGACCCTGTCTCTGGAACTCGGCAACCGAGAAGTCATCTGAAACATCCGCTATGTCGATCATGTGATGAGGAATCACTCGCCTCATCTCGGGCGACGGTTTCGCCGTTCCTATGTCCATGCCGCGATAGACCTGCATCGAGTCGACCGAGAGTATCGATGCGTCGAAACGCTTGGCGATCGCTTCCGCAACCGCGGATTTGCCCGATGCCGTGGGCCCGAGGACGGCTACGACGT
>QMQC01000182.1 GCA_003648875.1 Actinomycetota bacterium | reverse complement strand
TCTGTTCGGCGGTTCAGTCACTGAGTTGATTCGCCGAAAACCGACGGTGGTGGTGAGCGATGACGGCATACGCAGCGGAGGTGCCAGCGACGCTGGCGTGATCGACATGGGGAGCATCGAGGCGATTACCAGCGGAACGATGACAGATCCATATGACGGGAGTATCAGGGAGCAGCTCATCGTCGTCTCAAAGGCTGGCGGAGGATTCGCTGCGGACCTATCCGGCGTGACCGGGGAGTCGGACACGATGTACATCGACGCCCACGACTGGTCGACCAGTGTGACCGATGTTGCCCTCGCTGCCCAGGGTGCACACGATCATTTCATGCGTGTTGTGGCCGCGAGGGACTATGAACCACCAACGGTCGTATGGAAGACAACGGTGGATCAACCGGAACCCGTCGACTCACCCGACGCTCCGGACGAAGACTCCGGGGGACGCGTCGAATGATCATCGGGTCTCACGTGAGTCCGCAGGATCCCCTCGCCGAGGCTGCGGCACGCGGTGCCGAGGTCGTCCAGATCTTCATGTCGAATCCACAACAGTGGAAGCCTCCGATGGCCCGCGAGGATGCTGAGGAGCTCAGGACCTCGCCGATCGAGTTCTATGTGCATGCGCCCTACCTGTTGAACCTGGCCTCGCCGAACAACCGGGTGCGAATTCCTTCCCGAAAGGCACTCGCACAGGCCGTTGCGGCTGCAACGACCATTGGAGCAAGGGGCGTCGTTGTTCACGGCGGTAGCGTGGGACCGGACGAAGATGAGTCTGTGGGGTTCGAGCGGTGGCGCAAAGCCCTCGACTCCTTCGATGTGACTGTGCCCGTGCTCGTAGAGAACACAGCGGGTAGAGGAAATTCGATAATGCACGATCTCGAGAACTACGGGCCGCTGTGGGAGGAGGTCGGCGATCGGAATGTGGGTGTCTGCCTTGACACTTGCCATGCGTGGGCGTCGGGTGCCGACCTTGGGTCTGCCGTTGATCTGATCTCGAAGATCACCGGGGGGGTCGCTCTCGTCCATGCCAACGACTCGAAGGATGAGGCGGGATCGCATCGTGACCGTCATGCCAACTTCGGGGAGGGCCTCATCCCGGAAGAACTGCTTGTCGGTGTTGTCAAGGCGGCGAACACCGATGTGATCGTCGAGACTCCCGGTCTTGTTGAGGGCCAGAAGGCCGATGTGGCGTGGCTCCGTGAGAGGCTCTAGTGCCCCGGGCACTAGCCAGTCCCCCGTCGATCTTGGCTCCCCGGTAGCTGGCACCGAAGGCGAGTTGGTGATCAACTACCGCACTTCGTTGGTGTTTGCCCGCGAAGCCGATTCAACACTTGAGTTCAAGGTCGCGAGTGGCAGCGCCATCGCCTACGGCAGACGCCGGTATGGACTCAACCAGTTCCACTTCCACACGCCGTCTGAGCATGCAATCGGGGGCGAATTGGCGGTGGCGGAGATCCACTTCGTGCACATGGATCGTGATGGCAACCCCGCAGTCGTAGCGGTGTTCGTGGACGAGAACGGGGAGTCGAAAGGGCCGAGACGGCTCGAGCAGGGTATGCCGATGGGATTACTGCTCCCGGAGTCAACGACCCACTACGCCTATGACGGTTCACTCACGACACAGCCATTCTCCGAGGGCGTCAAATGGATGATCCTCACGGAGAGAGTGACGATGCACCCGAGCTGGATCGAAGCGTTCTGCGAGCGCTACGGCCCGAACAACCGACCGGTGCAACCCCTCAATGGCCGTACGATCACGCTCGGATGATCGGGATTCTTCGCCGCGACCCTGGTGAGGGAGCAGGCCGTCTGGAGCTTCTGACCGGCGCCCATTCGAGCATCTCTGGGTCGTTTCGTCACCCTCTGACGCCCGCGATTCCAACTGCTACGTCGTCCGTGTCGCCGTCACGCCACGGACAGCGCACCTAGCCGGCGGTGAGAAACCGAGCGAGGTCCTCCACCGTGTTGTCCCGGTCCGCGATGAAAGCCTCGACGTTGTCATGGGCAACGCTGTCGTGGTACTGCACAGAGGGTGACTTCATGAAGTAGGAAGATGGCGCAAGTAGGGGGCCTGCAAGACCGCGGTCCATGGCGATCTTGGCGCAGCGGACCGCGTCGATGATCACTCCCGCAGAGTTCGGGGAGTCCCACACCTCGAGCTTGAGCTCAGCGTTGAGAGGGACATCCCCGAAGGAAGTTCCCTCGAGACGGATGTATGCCCACTTGCGGTCCGTGAGCCATGGAACATGGTCCGACGGTCCGATGTGGACTGACTCCGAGTTGATTCTTCGTTCGATCTGGCTCGTGACTGACTGTGTCTTTGAGATCTTCTTTGAGATCAGACGCTCCCGCTCCAGCATGTTCATGAAGTCCATGTTCCCGCCGAAGTTCAGCTGGTACGTGTTGTCGATCTTGACGCCACGGTCCTCGAAGAGTCGTGCAAGCTGGCGGTGAACGATCGTCGCGCCGACCTGGGACTTGATGTCGTCACCGATGATCGGCAGACCGGCGTCGACGAACTTCTGGGCCCACTCCTGATTCGAGGCGATGAACACAGGGATTGCATTGACGAACGCTACGCCCGCCTCGAGAGCGGCATCGGCGTAGAACTCGGTCGCCTCCTGGGAGCCGACCGGCAGGTAGGAAACGAATACGTCGGCACCAGAGTCCTTGAGCGCCTGCACAACGTCGACCGGCTCCTCGTTGGATTCCTCGATCATCCCGACGTAGTACGTGCCAAGACCGTCGAATGTTGGGCCTCGCATGACGTCAAAACCCAGATCACTAACCTCGGCGAACTGGATGGTGTTGTTCTCTCCTGCCCACATCGCCTTTGCAACGTCCTGGCCCACCTTTGATGCGTCGACGTCGAAAGCAGCAACGAATTCGACATCGCCGATGTGGTAATCGCCGAGCTGCACGTGCATCAACCCTGGGATGTTGAGATCCGGGTCTGCATCTTTGTAGTACTCAACACCCTGGATGAGGGAGTTGGCGCAGTTTCCAAGCCCTGCGATGGCTACTTTCACTTTTGACATCGTGTCCTCCTGTGTCCTCTAGATCGCCGAAGCGATGCCGCGTTCGGCTGCTACCAGGCCGTCGAGCCACGCGATGTCTGCTTCGGTGGACTGCATTGCATGTTCCATCAGGGCAATGCGATAGCGGTCCTCGTTCTTTGTTGCTGAGCGAGCCTCGATGAGGATCTCGCGTGCGGTCTTGAGTTGTGTTGACAGCTCCCTGCGTCTGCGGTCCATCACCTGGATGCGTCGGTCGGAGGGGAGGTGTCCGAGGAAGGCGAGCCGGACCTGGAATCCGCGGGTCGTCTCCGTTGCCTCTGGATCCGATCGGAGGAGTGAGTCGAAGACCTCGCGCCCCTCGTTGGTGATCCTGTATGCCTTGCGTCGCCCGGAGACCTTTGTCGCCTCGATGGCTTCCCGCTTCTCGAGACGGCGAAGCGCCGGGTACAGCGAGCCGAAGGAGACCTTCCAGAACCCGAGTTCACCAAGGGCGCGGCGCAGTTCGTACCCGTGTCGGGGACGTTCCATCAGCAGACCGAGAATGGCGAAATCGAGCATGATGGCAGCAGTATATATCGAATCGATACATACGTCTATATCGAATCGATATAACCAGTGCATATCGAGGTCATGCGCATTTCAGATGTCTGGGACTACGCCGCGCATTCGCTCTCGCCGGTGCGACTCTGTGCGGATACGCCGTTCTCGAGAACGTCGCGGACCTTCCACCTGATCCGCTCGACGTCCGGGATGGGGTACTTGGCGGGTGTTCTGCCCGCGCTGTATGTCGGAGGGACGAACCCGACGGTGGCGACGTTGTCGAAATCGACGGCTCCAGCGATCTTCACGAGGTCTGGGAGGAACGTCAGGGGGATGTCCGTTGTCACCGATTCCTCGATCAGGCCGACCAGCTTCGGATACGCCGTGAGCATCTTCACCGTGGCAGCCTGGGTCGTCACAGCGCGGATGAGGCATCGCTGTCTACTCATCCGGCTGTAATCCGATGACCCTATTCTCCACCGCACCCAGGCGAGCGACTCGAGCCCATCGAGATGATTCATCCCTGGTTCCACGTTCAGAGTTGCCTTCGCCACACCCTCCTCGGGCGAAGACACAGTGACGTGGTACGGCTTCTTGATCAGAACGTCGACACCGCCGATTGCATCGATCGCCTTGACAAAACCATCCATCTCGACCATCAGGTAGTAGTGGATGGGAAGGTCGATGAGGTTGGCGATGACGTCCTTGAGAGCCGAGAGGCCCGGATCGGGCGTGTACGGATAGGATCTCGTCCAGTCCTGTGTGTACTGGTGGACCTTGTTGAGCATTGTCGGGAAGCAGTGACATGATTCGAACTCTGGCTCTTCCGGAATACCGTCACCGTCGTTGTCGATCCAAGCATCGGGGTAGCCATCCTCGTCAGCATCGGTGAGATCCTTCTCGATGACCCGTTCTTCGAGCCGAATGAACGAATTCCTGAGGTTGGCCGGAAGAGGAACGAGCTTGAAGTTTCGCGGGAGACTGAAGAGGGCGGCTTCGCCGCTCGCGATGTCAAACGTCGCCACGATCATGGTGTCGGTGCGAAGACCTTCTCGCCCGGG
>QMQC01000181.1 GCA_003648875.1 Actinomycetota bacterium | reverse complement strand
GCGCTGTTCCGTGGAGCGAATTGGGTTGTGATCGATGGGTGCGCCCAGGGTCCGACGGAACTCATCGTGGCGCTGGTGGGGACACTGGGTGCGAATCCGGTGATGATGTCCGCCGCACAGCATGATCGAGCGGTTGCTGTGATCAGCCATCTGCCGCAGCTGCTTGCTGCAGGGCTGCTGAATTCCGCCTCAGAAACACCGAACGCCCTTGATCTCGCTGCTGGGAGTTTTCGGGATCTCACAAGGGTTGCTGCGTCCCAACCGCTCCCATGGGTTGAGATCCTCAAGTCGAACAGCTCCGCTGTACTGTCGGCAGTGGAGGCCCTCCGGGGCCAACTGACGACAATCGAAGCTTCGATCCTGTCCGATGACGACGATCTGCTTGCTTACCTTTCGACGTCGCGCACCATGCGCAGGTCGCTCGGTGCGCCCGTGGTGGCTGTGCGAGTGAGCCTTGCGGACGAGCCCGGGGAGATCGCGCGCGTCGGGCATGCTCTCGAGACGTCTCACGTGGACGTGAGAGATCTCCAGATGCGCCACGCGCCACACGGTGGTGGAGGTGTTCTGACGCTGTCCGTTCGTGCGGGAGAAGAGGAAGCGCTCCGCCACGCGTTGTCTGATCTCGGACTTCAGACGATTCCCTAGTCGTCATCGGTTACGCTGCGGATGGAGGAGCCATGGATTCAGACGTGCCACGACTAACGATTGGAATGGAAGAGGAATACTTCGTTGTTGACCGTGACTCACGCGATCTCGTTCCCGATCTTCCCGATTCATTGCTTGCAAAGCTCGGAGATCCACCGGTCGGAGCCACCAGCCCGGAGTTCATCCGCTCTCAGGTCGAGATCGGCACCCCTGTGAGCGGTGACATTACCGAACTCAGTGAGCACCTTTGCACGATGCGTCGATTTGTCTCGGACACTGTTTCCGAGCACAACATGGCGATCATCGCCTCATCTACACATCCCTTTGCGGAATGGGGCTCACAACGGCATGTGAACAAGCGTCGCTACAACATTCTTGCTGAGGCTCTCCAAGGTGTGGTGCGCAGGCTGCTCATATGCGGCATGCATGTGCACATCGGCATTGACGACGAGGATCAGCGCATCGACATGATGAACCAGGTCTCGTACTTCCTCCCGCATCTGCTCGCCCTGTCAGGTTCCTCGCCTTTCTGGCATGGCGAGGACACTGGTCTGAAGAGCTATCGACCCGCCATCTTCCGAGCCCTGCCGAGAACCGGTCTACCGGATGAGTTCTTGAGCTGGTCGGATTACCGACGCCACGTCGACGTACTTGTCGACACAGGTGTGATCGAGGACGCCTCGAAGCTGTGGTGGGACATCAGGCCTTCGGATCGCTACCCAACATTGGAGATGCGTTCCGCAGACATCTGTACGCGATATGAGGACGGAATCACGATCGCTGCGGTGTATCAGGCCATCATTGCAATGTTGCACCATCGGCGGATGAACAACCAGAAGTGGCGGATCTACTCGCGCATGTTGATCTCGGAGAACTCGTGGCGCGCACAACGGTACGGCGTCGACGAACCTCTCATCGACTTCGGTCGATCGGAGCTGGTCTCGATGGATCGTCTCATGGACGAACTCGTCGATGTCGTGCGCGACCACGCCAATGCGCTTGGATCACTCCGCCAGGTCGAGCGAGTCAAGGAAATCGTTGCCGAGGGCACGAGCGCAGATCGACAACGCGGCGTGTTCGAGAACGCCATTTCAGATGGGGCGGACCCAAGGGAAGCACTCCGAGTGGTGGTCGATCACCTGATCGTGGAGACAGTGGAGGGTCTGTGACGCGAAGTTTCCGTGTTGCCGGGGCTCAACTTGACCTCATCGTTGGCGATCTCGACGGCAACGAATCCAAAATCACCCACGCAATGGAATGGGCTGAAGAGAACGAAGCAGACGTGCTCGTTCTCCCGGAACTTGCGATTCCGGGATACCCGCCCGAGGACCTTGTGCTTCGTCAGGGTTTCGTCGAGGAGAACCTCGCCGTCCTCGACCGGCTCGCAGAAGCATCCGGTTCGACTGCGACGGTTGTGGGCTTCCTTGACCGTCTCGAGAAGAGCCAGAAGGATGATGACGCTGTCAGCAGGACCGTCACCAACGCTGCCGCTGTGATCGCAGACGGTCGCATCAAGGGGGTCTACCACAAGACGTTGCTCCCCACGTACGGGGTCTTTGACGAACGTCGATACTTCGCCGAGGGGCGCACGCCGTTGACTCTGCATGACATTGGGGGTGCTGCGTGCGGTATCTCGATCTGTGAGGACATCTGGGACAACGACGGCCCACCCACCGGCCAAGCCGTCGGTGGTGCCGAGGTGCTACTGAACATGAACGGTTCTCCATATCACATCGGAAAGAGCGTCGAGCGACTGGAGATGCTCACTGAACGCGCGATCATGGGTGCGGCCTACGTCGTATATGTCAACGCCGTCGGCGGTCAGGACGAGCTCGTCTTTGACGGTGCGTCGATGGTCATTGATCCCAACGGGAACCTCGTGCATCGGTCGCCGCAGTTCGTCGAGGACCGTTTCATCGTGGACATCTCACTCGAGGGGCACGTATCTGCGCTGCTACCCGTAGTACGGGTCACGGACCGTCGATCAGCTCGTTCGCCCGCAGCGACTCCCACCGTGGCGGCACCGCTCGATGACATCGAGGAGGTGTACGAAGCTCTCTGTGCCGGTCTGCACGGATATGTCACCAAGAACGGCTTCAGCGAGGTTGTCATAGGTCTCTCCGGCGGCATCGACTCTGCTCTCACCGCAGCTATTGCCGCAGACTCGCTTGGTCCGGATGCGGTCCATGGGATCACGATGCCAACGAGGTACTCATCTGCCGGATCAGTTGATGATTCGTACGATCTTGCCGACAGGCTTGGCATACGGATCGACACCATTCCCATCGAAGACCTCTTTGGGGGGTTTCTCGAAGCCCTCGACCCACTCTTCGTGGACACGCCGATCAATGTCGCAGAAGAGAACCTCCAGGCACGGATCAGGGGAACGATCCTGATGGCTGTGTCAAACAAGTTCGGAGGCATGGTCGTGGCAACGGGGAACAAGTCTGAGATGGCCGTCGGCTATGCGACGCTTTACGGTGACATGGCTGGTGGCTACGCGGTGTTGAAGGATGTCTACAAGACGATGGTGTACGACCTTGCGCGGTGGAGAAATGGGCGAGGGAACGTCATTCCGCAGTCGACGATCGACAAGGAGCCCTCGGCGGAGTTGCGTGATGATCAGCGTGATACCGATTCGCTACCGCCGTACCCGCTGCTCGACGAGATCCTGCACCGATACATCGAACTTGACATGGCTGCCGACGAGATCGTCGCAGCCGGCTTCGACAATTCGCTCACACACATCATCGCGACCATGGTCGACAGGAACGAGTACAAACGACGTCAGGCTCCTCCTGGAGTCAGGATCACGCAGAAGGCGTTCGGGCGGGACCGCCGTCTTCCCATCACGAACTGGTTCAAGCCGTGACGCCACGGACGATCGGCTCCGTGCTGATGAACGGTGTCATCACCGATCCAGCCGATGCCGCTGTGTCCGTGTTCGATATCGGATTCCAGCGGGGTTACGGATGTTTCGAGGCGATGCGGTCATACGGCGGAGACATCTTCAGACTCGATGATCACCTCGATCGGCTCCAACGAAGCGCAGACCACCTGCGAATCGAGCTTCCAACTCGGTCGGTCCTGCGGTCCTGGTGTACCGATACCGCGACCGGCGGAGACGGCGTGATCCGCGTGTATGTGACCGGAGGTCTCGACGCCTCCGTACCCGGTACCGGTAACGTCACCGTCGTCTATCTGGAGTCGGTACCTGTGCTGCCACAGTTCGTACGTCTTGACCTGCTCGATGCGCCTTGGCACGCTGATGGTCACGTGAGCGAGTTGACGGGAGCGAAGACCTTGTCGTATGGCCCCAACCTCGCGGCCACGATCGAGGCCAGGTCGAAGGGATTCGACGACGCCGCACTGCTCGGGAGCGGCAGCGTCGTGCTCGAAGGCACGACGTTCTCACTCGGTTGGGTGACGGACGGAGTTCTCTTCACCCCTGGTCTCGAAAGCCAGATCCTAGAATCGATCACCCGTCGTGCAACGCTCGAAGCTGCCGATCGCATCGGTGTTGAGACGTCTGTCGGCCGGTTCCGCAGTGAGGCCCTTCTTGGGTCCGATGAGGTGCTCGTCATGTCGACGGTTCGCGAAATCATGCCGGTGATCGCTGTCGCCGATGTGAGCTTCGAACCAGGGGTCGTCACCGAGCGGCTCTCACATGCGTTCGGCGAGTTGGTGCACGAGGAGATCTCATGACGCTCCTCGATGAAGTGGATCGGCTGTATGAGCAGTCCGTGATTGATCCGTCATCGTTGACCGACCAAGCGATCACTGACTGGGCAGACTCTGTTGCGATCGATCACGAGGTGGATCGTGTCGGCGCCAAGTATGTGCGTCGATGTCTGAATGTCTCCCGGAAGCTCGCAGCATTTTGGTCCGCAAGGACCCGAACGAAGGGCGATCCGGATGACTGGCGATCCCGCGTAGATCTTGCGCTCGGTGTGCGCGCATGGCGACCCCAACTCGATCTGG